>SLBU01000126.1 GCA_007126175.1 Kiritimatiellia bacterium | reverse complement strand
TCACAATGCGCATAATATACACAACAAAGTACTTGTTGTCCAGACTCCAACCGGGCGTGCCGGTTCGCAGCCTGTCAATCCGGTCAACATGGTCAATCCGGTCACTAGTTCAACTCAGCCGATCACGAAAGTCCTGATATCCGAATTCCTTGACCAGCGCGATGTCACCAGTCCGGCTGTCGTAAAGGGCAATCGACGGCAGGTTAATGCCATTGAAGGTGCTGGTCTTGACCATCGTGTAATGGGCCATGTCATCAAAAATCAGACGGTCGCCCACTGCCAGTTTTTGGGGAAACCGGTAATTCCCAATAACATCTCCGGCCAGGCAAGTCTGCCCCCCAAGTCGGCCCACCCAGCCGGTTTTCTCTTTGTGCGGGGGCTCTCCCTGCAAGGCCGCTGCGCCCCAGATCTCTGGCATGTACGGCATTTCCAGCGTATCCGGCATATGGCAGGTGGCCGACGTATCCAAAATCACTTGCGGCAAACCATTTTCGTGCACATCCAGCACCGACGAAACGAGAATACCACTATGAATAGCAACCGCTTCTCCGGGTTCCAGATACACCTGCACATCGAATGTCTTACCCCAATCCTGTACCAAATTTAGAAGAAGATCCCGATTGTAATCGGGCTTGGTAATGTGGTGCCCCCCGCCCATATTGAACCACCGTACCCAAGGCTCTACCAGCAGATCCCCCCACCCTGCCCGGATTGCGGATAACGTGCGTTCCAGTGGCTCGGCCCCCTGCTCACAAAGCGAATGAAAATGCAACCCACTCAATCCTGTAAGCACTGCAGTTTCGCTGATGCCATCGCAAGCGGCTACCCGCAGCTCCTGATTCCACCGCGCACGTGTTACCCCCAGACGCGACAACGGCGCACAAGGATCATAAATCGGGGTCGTACCCTCGCTATGCGCAGGATTGATGCGAA
Organism: Kiritimatiellia bacterium; assembly: GCA_007126175.1. Taxonomy (GTDB): domain Bacteria; phylum Verrucomicrobiota; class Kiritimatiellia; order UBA8416; family UBA8416; genus T3Sed10-140. The sequence continues at coordinate 6,199 of SLBU01000126.1, read as the reverse complement.
TACCAAAGGACAACGGCTCGCGGCCAGCCTTGCGGCGCGGTTCGCGCTGCTCCGCCTCGACCGACAGACAGTGCGCTTGAAAACGCCGCCATTGCGTCAAATTGTTAAAGACAATGTGGTCCGCCACCTCCAGTAATTGCCGCAACTCCTCTTCGGTGTAAGCCGGCGAAAATACGTGCACTTCGCGGTCCATGGTCTCGCGCGCCAGCAGCGCTTCGTGCAGGCCGCTGGCGCAGGCACCATCCAGGGATGCCCGCAACTGATCAAACACCGCAAAACAGGAAAATGCCTTCAGCGCTGCCAGAATCTTGAAATTCCCCGCGTCAGCCGTCTTGCGCAGGATTTGCAAGTTGCAATCAATCGCGGCCCGATCCACCACGAAGCAGGGACTCGGCACCGAACGTGGATCAAATCCATGAAAATACGGCCGCCCATCCGCAAAAACCGGCGCACAACGCAATGGATTCCCCCCCATTACCATACCTCGACCGGATCCTGCTTTTTCCACGGCAATCCATGCGTATTCAGATTGTCCATGAAGGGATCCGGATCGAATTCCTCTAGATTCCAGACGCCCGGCTTCATCCACTTGCCTTCGAGCATCAACTTGGCTCCAATCATCGCCGGAACCCCGGTCGTATAGCTGATCGCCTGGCTACCAACCTCGCGATAGGCCTCCTCATGGCTGCAGATGTTGTACACATACACCTTGCGATCAGCCCCTGCACGCTGCCCTTGCGCAATCACACCAATGCACGTAAGCCCCTTGGTCAACGGCCCCAGACTGGATGGCTCCGGCAACACCGCTTTCAAAAACTGCAACGGCACAATCTCCATACCATTATACAGCACGGGGTCAATGCGCGTCATCCCTACATTCTGCAACACTTCCAGATGTTTCAGGTAGTTTTCCGAGAAGCTCATCCAGAATTGCGCCTTCTTGAGCGAAGGAAAATGCTGCACAAGACTCTCCAACTCTTCATGATACATCCGGTAGATCTCATAGGTTCCAACAGCATCCGGACACGTGAACGGGCGATGCAGCGTCATTGCTGGCGTCTCCACGAACGCTCCATTTTCCCAGTGACGACAAGGGGCCGTCACCTCACGAATATTGATCTCCGGATTGAAGTTCGTCGCAAACGGCTGACCATGACTGCCGCCATTCACATCCACAATATCAAGCGTATCAATCACATCAAAATCATGCTTGGCCAAGTAGGCCGTAAACACATTCGTGACCCCAGGATCAAACCCACTCCCCAGTAGTGCCATCAACCCAGCCTTTGCAAAGCGCTCGCGATACGCCCACTGCCAACCATATTCGAACTTTGCATTGTCACGCGGCTCGTAATTGGCCGTATCCAGATAATGCGTGCCCGTCTCCAGACAAGCATCCATGATCGTCAAATCCTGATACGGTAGCGCCACATGAAGTACCATCGCAGGCTTTTCGCGCTTCAGCAAATCTACCAATGCTTGCGTGTCATCCGCATCCACTTCCGCCGTACGTATCTCGCGGCCCTGCATCTTCTTGACGCCTTCGGCAATACGCCGGCACTTCTCCCCCGTCCGACTCGCCAGCAGAATATCACCAAAAACCTCCGGCACCTGCGCGCACTTGTGCGCAACCACCTGCCCCACGCCTCCCGCACCAAGTATCAATACCTTCTCTGCCATCACGTTCTCCTACCGTTCAAAATACGTATACCCGCGGATACTCTCCTCAAACGCCTTCATGATCTGACGCCGCTGCGCCACCGTAATCGTTTCGGACTGCACCGCATCCTCCGCCTTGTCGCGAAAACGCGATATCAGCGCCTTGGGCTCATATTCCACATAGGTCAGCACATCCCAAATCGAATCCCCCTCAATCTCGCGTACAAAATCGTGCCCACCCTTCTCATTGATACGAATACTCACAACATTCGTGTCCCCAAGCAAATTGTGCAGATCGCCCAGCGTCTCCTGATAAGCACCCACCAGAAATACCCCCATGAAATACTCCTCGTCAGGCCCCAGCGCATGCACCGGTATACTGGTGCGCACATCATGCATATCCGGGAACTTATCGATCTTCCCATCGCTGTCGCAGGTAATATCTGCAAAAATGGCTCGACGCTCCGGCTCCTCGCTCAGACGGTGTATTGGCATGATCGGAAAAATCTGATCGATGGCCCAGGCATCCGGCAAACTCTGAAACACGGACATGTTCGCATAATATATGTCGTGCAACACATTCTGCAATCCTTCCAAGGCACGCGGTACACGCTTGATCCGATCCAGCGATCCCGCAATCTGCTGGATGATATCTATGAAAATGTTGTCCGATAAGGCACGCTGCCGCAGTGTGATCGTCCCCAACCGGAACTGCTCGCGAATCTCCTCACGATAATAGATCGCATCATTGTAGCACTCTTGCATGTTCTTCAGATTCAAACTCTTACGCACCAACCAGAGATTCTCCAGCATTTCTGGACTATCCTCCGGCAGGGTATCAGGGATGGGCCCCGCCTCAAACCGATTGGTGTCGAGCACGTCAAAGAGTAGCACCGAGGCATAGGCAACCGTGGCACGCCCGCTCTCGGTGATCACCGTCGGGTGCACCACATCCTGCTCATTAAGCACCTCCACAATCACTTCCATCACATCGCTGCAATACTCATCCAGACTGTAATTACGCGAATGCACAAAATTTGTCTGGCTGCCATCATAATCCACACCCAAACCGCCCCCCAAATCCAGATAGCCCATCGGAGCACCCTCTTTGACCATGTCCGCATAAAAACGTACCGTCTCGCGTACCGCTTGCCGGATATCGCGAATATTCGGGATCTGGCTACCCAAATGATAATGCAGTAGCTGCAGACAATGCAATTTATCGGTTTCCCGCAGCGTATCAACAATCTCAATCAATTGGTTCGTTGTTAATCCGAAGATCGAGCCATCCCCCCCCGAATCCTGCCAGTGCCCCCCAGCCCGGCTCGATAACTTCAACCGCACACCAATATACGGATCCACACCGAGCTCGGCACTGCGCTTCATGATGATGGGCAGCTCAGCCGGTGTCTCTACCACAAAAAAGCACTTATACCCCATCTGTACCGCATACAACCCCAGATCAATAAACTCCTCGTCCTTGTACCCATTGCAGACGATCAGACTCTTGGGCGAAGGAATCATCGCCAGCGCGATGATCAACTCCGCCTTGCTGCCAGCCTCCAGACCATGATCAAAGCGCGCTCCGAAACGCGCAATTTCCTCGATCACCTGCGCCTGTTGGTTCACCTTGATGGGAAATACGCCCTGATATCGGCCTTTATAACCTGATTGTTGCATGGCTCTGGCAAAACTGTCGTTTAATAGACTAATCTGACTGTCCAGCAAGTTTTCAATCCGCAACAACACCGGCAAGCTCATCCCGCGATCACGAATGCCCTTGATCACATCCATGATACTCACTTCCACGCGCGCCGCCCCGTTGCCAGCACAAACCACGACCTCGCCCTTGGCATTCAAGTCGAAGTAACCAGCCCCCCAATCCTTGACACCGTATAAATCGGCCGAGTCCTTGACACTCCACCGTTGCAGCACATCCTGTTTAGCCAATGCCGATCCTCCCAAAACAATTATAATACATGGTACCCCGGAGAGGGCTCGAACCTCCGACCTGCAGATTAGGAATCTGCCGCTCTGTCCAACTGAGCTACCGGGGCGTCTATGACAAACCGAAACAAACAGTAATCCAGAACGCTCACACTTTCACGCAAAAAGATGACCCAGGACAAAACATTGACAATATATCCGCTGGCTGCGGTCAACGGCTCCGCGAGACCAGACTTCACCTCCGTCCCCTTCGCGTCCTGAACATCTTAGCGCTGCCCCCCTCCCAAGCCCAAGCTCCCTTTTACCCTCTCCTCGGTGAACCACTGCGTGGTCGCCGTCGCCCGTCGAATAACCCCGAGGACTATGGGGCTGTGGATGTTGTGGTTTTGCTTTTTCTCGGCACACAATTACGACTTCCGTTTCCGGACGATGATTTCGCTTTTACAGACTACGCTCAGCATGTAGATTACCCCCATGACAGCCAAAGAAGATACCCCCATAACCCTGCTACTCGGCGACGACGAATACCTTGTCAACCGACATGCCCGCGAGATTGCCGAAAAGCGTCTTACCGCCGACGCCGCTGCCGAGCTCGAAACCATCGACGGGTTGGTCACATCGGTCAGCGATGCCGAAGCGTCCATCCGTCGCTGCAAGTCCGCCCTGCAGTCCCCCGGCCTTTTCAGCTCGGCGCGCATCGTCTGGTTCAAGGATGTCGCCTTCCTGGCCGATACCCGCGCCGCACAATCCACAACGGTACAGGAGGCTCTTGTCGATCTCGTCGCTTTCCTCGAAAAGGGGCTGCCCGACGGCTTTACCATGCTGATCACAGCCGAATCCATCGATAAACGACGCGCCTTTGCAAAGAGTCTGACCAAAATCGCAACCGTCAGGGAGTTCAAACGTGGCAACAAGGACACCGCGGAACGCACCACGATTGTTCGCGATATTCTTGCACAATACGGCTGCGAGATGCCCGACAGCCTCCTCCACTCACTCTGCGAAAAAGTCGGCACCGATACACGCCGCCTCGTGATGGAAACCGAAAAACTCTGCCTGTATGTATTGCCCGAAACACGCATCGACGCGCAAGCCATCGAAACGATTGTCTCCACCACCACCGAAACCGCCTTCTATGAGCTGGCTAACCGGTTTTGTGCATTCGACCTACCTGGCGCGGTGCGCACCCTCCATGAGCTGCTCTTCCAGAAACATAGCGTCATGGGCCTCATCGCCCATCTGGAAAATACCATCCGAGATCTACTGCTCTTCCGTGAAGCGCTCGATCAAGGCTGGCTCCAGCAGCGCGGACGCCAGCTCGCCTGGCAAAGCGTGCCCCCCGAAATCGACCAAGCTCTCGCCGCACTCGACCGCGACCCGCGCAAACTGCCACCATTCATTGCTGGACGTCTCGCCGAAGGCGCGGCCCGCTTCACCCGCAAACGCCTGGACCACTGCCTGCGCCAAATCGTGGCAGCCCACGAGAAAATGGTGTCCTCGCGCGTCCCCCCGGAACTTATACTCGAAATTCTACTCGTCCGCATGCTGGGAAAAGCCAAGCGCACCCCTAAGGGATAGTGGGCCGTGGACAGTTGTGCAACCAATCTGTTCGCTCGACACCTAGCACCGGATTTGCAATACTCAATCCCTATGCCTATTTACGAATACCAAGCAAATCATCTCCAAAAAGCCTGCGCGCATTGCCGGGAGCCGTTCGAGGTGCTGCAAAAGATTCGCGATACCCCTCTGACAACTTGTCCTGCATGCAAAGCCCCCATCCACAAATTGATTTCGGCACCGCGCGTCGGAGGCTCCCAGAGTAATTTTGATGACCGCGCCAAAGCTGCCGGCTTTCATAAACTCCAAAAACGCGGCAAGGGCGAATACGAAAAACAATATTAACCAGCGGCATCATGCCGCCCTGCATGCGATCACCCGTGCATCCTGAAGTCGCCCCCCCCTACGCCAAGGCTCCCTACATATACGAAAAGGGATGAGCATCACAGATTTCCAAAAAAAATCTTTCAACCACCTTTTTGATGTTTGCACGCGGTTTTTCTGGCGCTACAGGCATGAAATATGCAATGTTCCCCACTCGATGTCGATAAATCAGTCTTATCAACACACACAATGTCATTTATCGTTTCCATCCAAATCAACATGTCATATTTTATCATAACGATATGCCTTCTGCTTACCATGCTGCCAAGCCTGGCTGCCACGCAGCAATCACTGACCTTGCCAGAAGCCTTACAATACGGGCTGGCAAATAGTCCTTTGGCACGTAACGCGGCGCTGGAAGAGAATGTGGCCCGTACCCGCATTGGCCAAGCCGGATCCCTGGCTCTCCCGCAATTGTCTCTCAATGCCAATTATACCCGCCTCGATGAAGTGCCCCAAATCGATCTCGGCGAAGGCGCCTTCGACCTAGGCTCGCTCGACAACTACGAGGTTACCGCTGGCATCTCCCAACTCCTGTATGCCGGCGGACAGGTCGGCGCAGCCTGGCGGGCAGCCCGCATTACCCGCCATTACGCCACTGCGAGTCGGCGGGCATTCGAGGCCGCACTTGTACACGAGATTACCGAGGCCT
>SLBU01000004.1 GCA_007126175.1 Kiritimatiellia bacterium | reverse complement strand
TAAGTATCGCTTTGAGTTGTTCGTCGTTTTCGGCTGCATGCTTGAATTCGGCATTGTCGCCGAGGGCTTTCTCGATCGTGATCTTGGGATCGTCGGGTATCATTTTGGCAAATTCATCGCATTTGCCAAATGGAATCTCGAGTACGCGGCCGACATCGCGGATCACGGATTTTGCACCAAGCGAGCCGAATGTGATGATCTGTGCTACGTGATCGGCGCCATATTTTTGTTTTACGTAGCGGATGACCTCGTCGCGTCGTGCCTGGCAGAAGTCGATATCGAAGTCTGGGGGGGAGACGCGTTCGGGATTGAGGAATCGTTCGAAGATGAGATTGTAGCGCAGGGGGTCGATGCTGATGATGCCGAGTGCGTAGGCCACGATGCTACCGCCCCCGGACCCGCGTCCGGGACCGACCGGTATACGATTTTCGTGGGCGAAGCGGATAAAGTCCCAGACGACAAGAAAGTAGTTGATAAAGCCGGTTTTCTCGATGATTCCGAGTTCCATATCGAAGCGCTGCATGATTTCGCGTTCGCGTGCATCGGCGGGCTGCAGGGGGTCGGCAATTTCGTAGAGTTCCTTGAGGCCTTCGTATCCGATGTCGATCAGGTATTGGCGTTGATCCGTATTGGCGGGTACCGTGTAGGTTGGGAAGTGCAGTTCGCCAAAGGGGATTTCGACAAAGCATCGGTCGGCAATATCCGCGGTGCGGGCGACGGCGTCGGGGATATCGCGGAAGAGGTTGTACATTTCGTCGGCGGTACGGAAATAGAACTGGTCGCTATTATAGCGCATGCGGTTGGGGTCGCTGAGGTTGGTGCCGGTCTGGAGGCAGAGCATGACCTCATGAGCAGCGGCATCGGAGCGATTGATATAGTGCACGTCGTTGGTTGCGACTAAGGGGATTCCCGTGCGCTTGGAAATGTCCTGCATATAGCGATTCGCCTTGCGCTGCTCAATCAGGCCATGATCCATGATTTCGATAAAGAAGTTATTCTTTCCCAGGATATCGGCGTAGCGGTTGGCAGCGGCTTCGGCGACGTCGACGTTGCCATCGACGAGGGCTGCGGCCACTTCGCCTTTGAGGCAGGCGGACATGCCAATCAGGCCTTCGGCGTGTTCGGCCAGCAGTTCATGATCAATCCGGGGCTTGTAGTAAAAACCTTCGAGGTGGGCTTTCGAGCACAGGTAGGAGAGGTTGCGATAGCCGACATTATTTTCGGCGAGCAGGGTGAGGTGATGGGTTGTGTGTTTGGCGGAGGGGTCGCGGTTTGTGCGGGAGCCTGTCGTGATATACATTTCGCAGCCGATGATGGGGCGTACCCCGGCGGCATTGGCGGCTTTCTGGAATTCTACGGCACCGTACATGACGCCGTGATCGGTCATGGCGACCGCTGGCATTTCCTGCTCGACGGCTTTGGCGATGAGCGGCTCAATCCGGCAGGCACCATCGAGGATGCTGTAGGCGGTATGGAGATGAAGATGGACGAATGGCTTTGGCATGGACGGTATCCTAGCGCTATCGCCGGTAGGGAAAAAGGCAAAACCGAACCGGAGGGGCGATTGAATTTTGCTTTAATGTGCAACCCGTTTGCTGGCAGTTAGCTAGGGGAGCTATTGGCCATTACATTTTGTAAAGAGGGTAAGCACAACCACCCCATAGACCAGAATGGTTCCGAGGATCGGGAGATCGGTTAGCAGGACTTTTTCGGGGCGGTCGCCCTTGTTCTCGCGGTACAACAAGTCGAGATAGCGAAAGATGCCGAACATCACGATGGGCAATGTGTAGGCAAGCTGGGCCGAGCCGAATTTTTCGATGGTATCAGGCCATAGGGTATAGATGGCATAGGTGACGATGGTTGCGGCGGCAACAATCCCGATCAATTGATCCGTGAGCAGCAGGTCGTATTTTTGGAGGCTGATGCGTTGGCGTGCATTGGCACCGGCCTCGATGCTGGCCTTTTCATGGCGTCTTTTGCATAGGGCCAGAAACAGTGCCAGTAGAAACGTGCAAATCAGCAGCCAGGGAGATATGGGAATTTGCAGCAGGGCGGCGCCGGCGATGGCGCGCAGCACAAACCCCGAGGCGATAATAAACACGTCTAGCAAGGCGATGTTTTTGAGCAGGCCGGAATAGAGGATTTGCAATCCGAGGTAGGCAGCCAGCACTATAGCAAAGGGAGGCGATAGCAGTGCGGCGATTGGCAGGGAGACGATGAGCAGGAGGCAGGCGGTTGCGAGTGCGAGCTTTGGTGTTACCATGCCGGCCGCAATGGGCCGGTGTCGTTTGGTTGGGTGCTGGCGATCGTGTTTGCGATCCCACAAATCGTTGCACAGGTAGACCGCGCTGGTGGCCATGGAGAACAGGATGAAGGCTGGTATGACGCGTAGTCCGTGCTGCCAGGTGATGTTGAGCGAACGGTCTCCATAGGCAAAAACAAAGGCGGCGAAGAGGATGCTGTTTTTGGTCCATTGCGCGGGGCGCAGGGCGTGCAGCAGGTACTGGCCTTTGGTTTTCCAGGATCGCGGTGGTGTTTGGGTGATGTTCATGTTGTGGCTCCTGGGCGTGGTGGATAGCGGTGGAAGTGATTGCGGAGCGCCAGTTTCCAGACGATCCAGAGTGCTTCCTTGAAGATGGTACCGCTCATTTTGGAGTATCCAGCGAAGCGGTCTTCGAAGGTGATGGGTACCTCCTGGATGCGGAATCTGCGCATCCAGGCGGCGTGGGTCATTTCGACTTGAAAGGAGTACCCGTTGGAAATGATGCGTTCGAAGGGAATTGCTTCGAGGACTTCGCGCCGGAAGCATTTGAATCCGCCGGTGGGGTCGGTTACGGGCATGCCGGTAATGATGCGTACGTAGGTGGCTGCTGCCTTGCTGAGAATCAATCGACTCAAGGGCCAGTTGGTGATCCGGATACCGTCGCAATAGCGCGATCCCAATACGAGGTCGGCCTGCTGGGCGGCTTCGAGGAAGCGTGGCAGTTCGGCAGGGTTATGGGAAAAGTCGGCATCCATTTCGAAGATGTAGGCATAGTCCCGTTCCAGTGCCCATTTGAAACCGGCGATATAGGCGCGGCCTAATCCACCTTTACCGGAGCGGTGCATTACATGGACAAAGGGCTGTGCCGTGTGCATTTCGTCGAGTATGGCACCGGTGCCATCGGGGGAGTTGTCGTCGATGAAAAGAATGTGTGCATCGGGCAGATGGCGGTGTACGGCCTGTGCAATCGGCCGCACGTTATCGTGTTCATCATACGTCGGTATAATGATGAGGACTTTGGTGTCAGACATACTCTATCTCCGCCTCTATGGGTGTTGCTTGTGTACGTTCCGATCGTATTGTGTTGTTCCTGTGCGTGTCTACACGCCAAAATCCTGTAATTGTTCGAGAATGATCGCCACGCAGTCGGGTACGGGATGGGCACTGGCGTGCACATGGATATCCGGGGCTCGGGGTGCTTCAAAGGGGGCCTGTATGCCGGTGAAATCGGTGATTTCGCCGCGGCGCGCCTTGGCGTAGAGGGCTTTGGGGTCGCGTTGTTCGCAGATGCTAAGGGGGGTGTCCACGAAAACCTCACGAAACCGGTCGGTGGCTCCCGCGCGCGTGCTGTTTACAATGTTTCGGGCTGAGGCACGATCTTCGGCATAGGGCGAGATAAAGGCGGTGATCGTGATGATACCGGCATCCGCCAGTAGGGCCGCGACATGCGCGATGCGGCGAATGTTCTCGCGGCGTCCTGCCGGACTGAAATCGAGGTCGGCGTTGAGGCCGTGGCGGACGTTGTCGCCATCGAGCACATAGGCGGCGTGTCCGCGTTGGATCAATTGTGCCTCCAATTCGACGGCCAGGGTCGATTTTCCGGAGCCGCTTAATCCGGTCATCCATACTACGCAACCGTGTTGCTGGAGAAGTCGTGCGCGATGCTCGGGTGTCACACGGGTGGGGTGCCATTTGATATTGGTGGGATGATGCTTGTTTGGCATGTCGGGTCTATCCTGTACGATTGCGTGGGGTCAAGCGGGGTTTCATGTGGGGTTGATCTCCGTTTTGGAGAGGTCATGTGTGGCAAAATCCTGCAAGGTTTGCTGATAGGCCTGCGGGTTGCCGATGTCGAAGCGTTGGCCGCGTATGCGGCAGGCTTGGAAGCCTTCTTCCTGGCGTAGACGGTCGAGGCAGGAGGTGAGTTGGAATTCCCCGCGTTCCCGCATGTTGCGCTGAATATTTTCCTCTAGCAGCGTAAAGATGCGTGGGTTGAGGATGTATTGGCCGAAGACGGTCAGGAATCGATCTGTCGGGAGGCCTTCGACGGCGAGATGTTCGCGTGCATAATTCGCGGTGGGTTTTTCGGCGAATTCGCTAATATTGAGGATGTTGCCGTGGCGCTTCCAGGCACCGGTCACACAACCGAACTGATGGACTTGGTCGGCAGGGGTTTCCTCGACGGCCAGGATGCTGCAGCCGCTTTCCTCATAGACGTCGAGTAATTGTCGTGCACAGGATTGCGGGCTGGGGCTTGTGTAGAGATGATCGCCGAGCAGTAACAGGAACGGCTCGTTCTGGACCCAGTTGCGGGCACAATACACTGCGTGTCCGAAGCCCTCCTGGGTATCCTGGGAAAGAAAGGTGATGCGGTTGCCGACCTCCATGAGATAGCGGCTGTAGGCCTGGTTTTCGCGACTCAATTTGTTGAAATTCTCGATGGGGGGCGGCGAGCAGAAAATCTCCTCGAACAATTCACGATCCTCGCTTTGGACGATAATGCAAACCTCCTCGATGCCGGCGCTCAGGGCTTCCTCGACGATGGCCAGTATTACCGGTTTGGCGCGGCCTTGGCCATCGATGATGGGGAAGAGTTCCTTTTTGAGAGCCTTCGTGGCAGGAAAGAGTCGTGTTCCGAAGCCGGCTGCGGGGATCACGGCTTTGCGGACGCGGTGTCCGGAGTGGATAATCAAGTCGAGGCAGCTCATGCCGAGGTCTTGTTCGATGATTGCCATGGCTGCAAGCTGGGAGGCTTGGTCCTTTGCGAGGAGTTGTGCGGTGCCATCGCCTTGGGAGCCGACGCCCTTGCCGCCATAGAGAAATGGTTGGAGGGGGGCATGTTGCAGGAGTCGGTGCAGCATGGGGGCGTTGAGCTGTGACGGGCAGGCGGGCTGCATCGCCCGGTCAAATTCGGTTTGTGCTTCGGTCATCAGGCGTCCGAGTTCCTGGGCATCGCCTTGGCGCAGGGCGGCAATGGCCTGCTTGACGATATCGCGGTTGATGGGGCCGAGGTACTCCTGTACGGCGCGCTGTATGTCATCGTCGGCAAAGGGGTAGCAGTGGTTGAGGCGATTGAGGATTTCCTTTGTGTCCTTGCTGGCTTTGAGATCGACGATGATATAGTAGAGACTGTGGGGTACGGATAGCTCCTGCACGTCGAGCCGGTCGCCGTCATAGACCATAAGGATCGGGCGGTTGCCATAGGCACAGCCTTGATCCATGCGCCCGCAGCGCGAGGGCGTAGTGATTTCGCCCAGATAGGCTAACTCCATCTCACCGCGTACGGTGAGTTTCAAATCGTATACACGGTTAAAGGCACGTGCGGTGAGCACGCACACCGCAGCACTGCTCGAAAGCCCTTTTTTTACGGGCAGATCGGTCTTGGTATTGGTGATTTCGATGCCGCGGACGCGATAATGTGTGAGCACCTGATAAGCGACGCCGGCAGCATAGCTGATAAACCCGCCCCCTTCGGCAGCTTCGAGCAAGGCATCACTTTCCATGGGCAGATCGTAGGTATCGAGGGCTCCGGATTCGTTCAGCGCATGAAAGATGAAGCGAGAGGGATGTTGTTTAACGTCGGCATAAATGCCTTGGTTTGTGCCGGTGATAATGGTGTAGCCCTTTTCGATGTCGGCGTTGATGCGGCGATAGCCACCGGCCCAATCGCTGTGTTCCCCGAAGAGGCAAATTCTTCCTGGTACGAATAGGTTCATATTGAGCCTCTATCTTGTTGTGCCCGCGTCGTCGGCTTGCGCGGCGCGAAGGTTGTGATAGGCGAGAAACCAATCGACAAAGCGGGGAATGCCTTGCGCGATGGTGGTGGTCGGGGCAAAACCGAGTTTTTGCTGGATACGGGTGATGTCGGCATAGGTTGCCGGAACATCGCCGGGTTGCATGGGTAACATTTGCATCTGCGGGGTACAGCCCAGACTCTGTGAAAGCAGATCGATCATTTCCAGGAGGTTTTCGCTGCGGTGATTTCCGATGTTGAAGATCTCGTATTTTTCGAGGCTGTGATCCTGCAGGAGGCTGCGTTCCACGCCGGAGATGATATCATCGATATAGGTGAAATCGCGCTGCATGTTGCCATGGTTGAATACCTTGATGGGGCGTTCTTCGAGCATGGCCTTGGTGAAGAGCCACATGGCCATATCGGGGCGTCCCCAGGGGCCATAGACAGTAAAGAAGCGCAGTCCGATCGTTTGGAGTCCATAGAGATGGGTGTAGCAATGGGCCATGAGTTCATTGGCTTTCTTGGTGGCGGCGTAGAGGCTGACAGGGGCATCGACGGTATCGGACTCACTGAAGGGGAGTTTGGTGTTTCCCCCGTAGACACTGGAACTTGAGGCGTAGACGAGGCGTTGCACGCTATGATGTCGGCAGCATTCGAGAATGTTCAAGAATCCTTGCAGGTTACTTTCCTGATAGGCATGGGGGTGCGTGAGGGAATAGCGCACGCCGGCTTGGGCAGCAAGATTGCAGACACGCTCGACCTGCTGCTCCTCGAAGCATTGGTCCAATCCGTCCCGGTCGCAAAGATCCACACGGATACCGGTGTAGCCCTCGCGTTTGGCGAGGGTGGCGTGGCGATTTTCCTTAAGGCTGACGTCATAGTAATCGTTGAAGTTATCGATCCCAACGATGGTGTGCCCGGCATCCAAGAGGCGATGCGCCAGATGCATGCCGATGAATCCGGCGGTTCCAGTGATCAATATTTTCATGTGTAGTGTATCTCCGGGGTGTGCAGGCTTGGTACGTATCAGGCTTGGTGAACGTTGGGGGCGGGTGTGCAAACACCCCGCGTATCGACGACCAGTGGCAGCCGCTTGGCGATGGCATCGTGATCAATGTTGTCATGGCCGGTGGTGATGATAGCGACATCAAAATTCTCGGCATTCACTTGGTCGATGGAAATGCTGGCGACACCGGCAAAGTGTCCGTGTTCACGACTGGGGCGCACGACCGGACAATAGGGGTCGTGGTACGACACGAGGGCACCATGTTCGAGGAGTTGTTCCCAGATTGCGTAGGTGGGGCTTTCGCGATCATCATCGACATTTTTCTTATAGGCGAGGCCCAGGAGCACGATCCGGCTACCCCGTAAGGGTTTGCCATCCTGGTTGAGTGCCAGCATGGTGCGTTGGATCACATACGAAGGCATGCTGGTGTTCACTTCGCCTGCCAGTTCGATAAAACGCGAGGCAATGCCGTACTCCTTGGCTTTCCAAGTGAGGTAAAACGGATCGATGGGGATGCAGTGTCCGCCCAGACCGGGCCCTGGATAGAACGGCATGAAACCAAAGGGTTTGGTTGCTGCGGCCCGGATCACTTCCCAAATATCAATCTTCATGGCGGTGAACACGATTTTGAGTTCATTGACAAGGGCAATATTGACGCAGCGGAAAATGTTTTCCATGAGTTTGGCTGCTTCGGCGGTACGGCAGTTGGAGACGGGTACGAGTTCGCAGATGACTGCGCTATACAGGGCGGTTGCGACGGCCAGGGAGTCTGCGTCGAGGCCGCCGACGACCTTGGGGATCGTGGCGGTCGAAAAGTCCTTGTTATTAGGGTCTTCACGCTCGGGCGAATAGGCCAGGTAGAAATCCTTGCCGGCTTTGAGGTTGCTGCCCTTTTCGAGGACCGGGAGCAATTCCTCTTCCGTGGTGCCCGGATAGGTTGTGGATTCGAGAGTCACGATTTGACCGGCTTGCAGATAGGGGGCGATCTGTTCGCCGGTTTGCAACACATACGATAAATCCGGGTCGCGATGCGCTGTGAGCGGGGTGGGTACGCATATGAGAAGGGCTTGGCATTCCGTGATTCTGGAAAAATCGGTGGTACAGAAGCTTGCCGGATTATCGGTCAGATGTTGCTTTATGGCGCTGGAAGGTATGTGGCGGATATAGGATTTGCCGAAAGCGATTTGCTCGGTTTTGGTGCTGTCGACATCGAATCCTGCCACGGGAAAGCCGGCCTTGGCAAATTCGAGCAGGAGGGGGAGCCCCACATAGCCGAGTCCTATGATGCCGATACGCGCTTCTTTGTTCTGGATCGATTGAACGACTTTCTGGGTATCCATGCAGTTCCTTGTGCTTCTGTTTACCATTGCATAGTAATCGGTTACGCCCCGCGACGTATGCGGGTTGCCATCCGCACGCGCCTGATTCTGCCTGCAAGCAGGCGTTGTAAAGCATCATGTCTTACGGGGTTATGTCAAGTCTGGAAATGGGGAACCCGTGATTTGCAGGTTGTTTCGTGGCGATCGATATGGCATGGTTCGGGAAGAATTGCGAGTGTAACGATATGGCGTATTTTCCTTTTTTTATGGTTGGAGACCGGCTGCGGGTATTGCTGGTGGGGGGTGGGAGCATTGCGGCTGCCAAGCTCGAGACCCTAGCCGCCTCGGGCGCCAGGGTCACGATTGTCGCCTTGGCGTTCAGCGAGGGGGTGCGAGCATTGGCACAGCGCTATGCTTGTTGCCTCCTGCAGCAACCGTACAGGGCCGCACTCTTGGAGGACTGCAATCTGGTGGTTGCAGCGACGGGAGACGCGGCGTTGGGCGAACAGATTGCGGCCGACGCCAAGGTTGCGGGCGTCTGGATCAATGTTGTCGACAATCCGCCGCTGTGTGATTTCATTTTTCCGGCGATGATCCGTCGAGGTCCTTTGCAGGTTGCGATATCGACCGGGGGGACGTCACCGGTTTTGGCGCGTCTGCTGAAGCAGGATTTTGAGCAAATGTTGCCGGAAGGGATCCTAGCGCTAACGGGGTTTCTACAGTCGCATACGCCATCGGTTCGCAGCGCGCTGCCGGATGTACAAAGTCGGCGTTTGTTCTGGGAACGCGTGATTCGGGGGCCGGTGGGTCGGATGCTGGAGCGCGGGGAGCCGGAAGCAGCGGAGAGCTGGTTTCAGGCCGCCCTTGCGCATGCTTGCCGTCAAACCGCCTTGCAGGCATTTCATTTTGTGGCAGTGCACTCTTTTGATCCAGATGCGCTAACGGTTCGGCAGGTTCGTCTGCTTGGAAAGGCGGACACGATCCTTTACGAAGGGGGCCAAGGCATGCAGCCGATTTTGGAGCGCTACGCCCGTCGCGATGGCGAAAAGTATGTTGTGGCTCCGGAGGATGACCCTGTGGCGCGCTATCGGGAACATATCGCTACCGGTGGGGTACTCGCCTATCTGGCTTGGGCGCCTAAGGGCGGATATAGTGTCCGCCGTTCCCAACTCCTGCAATGTGCCGCGGATCACCATGTGCGCGTAGCGCTCGGCGATGCTGCCCACTCGCGCCATAATGAAAATTACTGATGCGTGAGAGATCTGAAGTCTGGTGGGTCAATTTTGATCCTTATGTAGCCCGCTTTCGCCGAAAGCGCGGCTGGTGCGTGTGTGGAGCATGTGGTGTCCGTAGAGTGTCCTAGGGGCTTTTCACGGGCTGGCTGTGCGCGATCAACGCGCGAGGCTGCTTTCGGCGAAAACAGCCTACAAAACAATGGAGTTACTGGCTAGCAAGCCGATCCCACCGCCGCCGTCCAGCCCCTCGAAACCCGAATCGGCCACCTCGTCTATAAGCTCTACCACCTCACCCCCGAAGAAATCAGCATCGCGGAGGGTGGCAAGGTGACTGGGTAGCAGTGTGACAGGGCAAAATGAATCCAACCATTCACTCAGGGCAAACGCATCGAATGCCCTATAGTCAATTATGATGTGCTGTGCCACGATAAATAGTTGCCTGCCATTGTTGAATCTGGTATTACATGATCAAGATTGTCATGCATACTGAGGAGGGGACTGGTTTATGAAGATGATGTACGGGATGCTCACGGCACTCGCGCCGATTGCGATCTATGCCATTTATGCGTATCGGTTGCGGGCTGCATTGATGATGATCACCGGGATTGCCTCGGCGATGTTGGCAGAGGCGATTTATCAAAAGCTGACCGGGCAGGCCGTCAAGATCAAGGATGGGAGTGCGGCGATCACGGGGCTACTGCTTTCGTTGGCGGTTTCGGTATCGACCCCGCTTTATGCAATCGGGGTTTCGGCTGCTTTTGGGATTATCGTAGGCAAGCAATTGCTGGGCGGGTTGGGTAAGAATTTGTTTAATCCGATGTTGTTCGGGCGTTTGTTTTATTTGTTTGTTTTTCCTGATTCGATTTTGCCGTGGCGGCAGCCGGCCGATGCGGCCGCTCCGCTTCTGGTGCAGCCCGTGGATTTGGTTACGCGTGCGACGCCGCTTGAGGTACTGCGGGAGCATGGGCATACGGCTGCGGCGCTGGAGGAGATGCAGGCAATGGGTTTTTCGGGGACTCCGCTCGTGGATATGTTTCTCGGTCGGCTTCCCGGCACGATTGGCGAGATCTCGGCCTTGATGCTGTTACTCGGTGCCTCCTATCTGCTTTATCGGGGGTGGCTACGCTGGCGGATTTCGATTGCCGCTTTCGCGGTTGTCCTGTTGGCAGCGTTGGTGTTGGGGCATAGTCCGTGGTTCCATCTGTTTGCGGGCAGTCTATTGTTTGGTGGGTTCTTTATGGCGACCGATCCGATGACCTCGCCGAAGTATCCGAAAGGCCAGTTGTTGTTTGGTGCTGGTTTTGGTTTGATTGTGATGGGGATGCGGCTATGGGGCTGGCAGACACCGGGTGCCTATGAATTTACGGAAGGCACAACGTTTGGTGTGCTGATCATGAACGTGACGGTTCCGTTACTGGATAAGTGGTTCAAACCTGTTCGTAAACGCTAAGATCGGTGGATGTTGCAAGATTTTTCTATTGTTAGGGAGGTGTCGAAATGCCCGAGAGTTCCGTGATTCGTTTTATCTCTGTTCTGGTTGTCATGTTGATCGCGGCCTTGATTGGCTACGGCTTTACCCTTTTGCGCTTGGGGCGCAAAGGGGTTGATCCGCAGGAAGCCCGCAGCGTGGCCAAGAGGCAAGCGCGTTGGTTTGCCTTGATTGGGGTATTTCTATACCTGCTCAGCATGGTGAGCATCGCCAGCCTTTTTGTGGAGCGCTGAGCGGGCATTGCATCAGGCATTGAAATAGAGTTCGTATTCTTCGGGCGTGGGGGCATGGTACACATGGCGGGCCTCGCCACGCTTGATTGAAATCCAGAGCTGCACGAGTTCCTCCGGAAAGGCGGGTGCCAGAAAGGCATGATCGGCGTCTAGGCCGTCGAGCACGGCATCCAGGTTGAGTGGGAAGCGGCGTTTTTCGGCACCTTCGGCGGAGGTGAATCCTTTGGTAGCGGGATCCATGTTTGCCTGAATGCCGTCGATGCCGGCAAGGATCATGGCTGCCAGCATGAAGTGGGTGTTGGCCGTGGCATCCCCGGTGCGGTATTCGATGCGTTCGAAGCCCTTTTTGAGATAGCCCGGGATTCGGATCGAGGCTTCGCGCGAGGCTTTGGCCATGCTGGCGCAGATCGGAGCTTCGAACCCCGGGACCAGGCGCTTGAAGGAGTTTGTGCTGGGATTGGATAGTGCTAGCAAGGCACCCGACAAACTGTGTTCGAGCAAGCCGGCGCTGTATTGCAGGGCGGTACGGCTGAGACCAAAGACTTCGTCCCCCGGGAAAATGGATTGGCCGTTCTTTTCCATGAATTGATGCACATGCATGCCGTTACCGGGGGTTTTGTTGATCGGCTTGGGCATGAACGTCACGAAAACGTCGTTTTCCTTGGCGATATTTCGGATCACCCATTTGGCGATGGCCACCTTGTCGGCTGCGTCCGGTGCGGAGAGGAAGTCGAATTCGAGTTCGAGCTGGGCGGCACCGACTTCGTGGTGATGATATTTAATGGGGATACCGATTGCGCAGAGCGCATCGACCATGCGGTTACGGAGATCGAAGTAGCGGTCATCGGGATAGCTGCGATGATAACCGCGATGGATGTTGAAGCGTGGCAGATCGTAATAATCGGGTCCGATGCCCTCGGCGCTTTGCAGGCGGTAATAGGAATGGGAATAATCGGTTGCGTAGTTGACATCCTCGAGCACGTGGAACTCGAGTTCCATCAGCATTTTGATATCGTCGGCGACCCCGGTTTTGCGCATGGCTTGCATGGCATTGAGTAGGACGGTGCGTGGGTAAAGTTCGAAACGGCTACCATCCATCGCACGCACGTTACAGAGGGTATGGAGGATCTTGCCGGCCTCGCGTGACTCGACAAAAGCCGTTTGCATATCGGGTATGGCCACCATGTCCGACTGGGTTACATCCGCAAACCCGTAATTCGAGGCGTCGAAACCGACGCCTTCCTGGATCACGGCTTCACTGATGTACGAGCGCGGTAAGGTTACGGACCGGATGCTGCCATAGATGTCGAGCATCATGAAGTCGAGATAATCAATGTCCCCCAGGTTGCCATCGTAGGATAGAAATTCCATGTTTGCGGTTCTCCCGTATTGCGTTGCCTATTTTCACATAAGTAGATTCGATCAACCCGGAATCTACCGATTATTGGGTGTTAATACAATCCACTTTGTCAGAAAAACCAATTCCGTCATCCTGCATGGGGATCGCTATCTTCTTGAGCGTGGTGGGTAACTGTAATAGGCTTGCGCGCATGAGTGTACAGGTCTACTGGAGCAATCAACTGGAGCGGTTGGCGGAGCGGTTGGCGGCAAATGTTGAGGCGGAAGTGGTTGATGCTCCGGCGGATGTATTTGCGCGTGCGCACTGCATTGTGTTTCCGGAGCCGCCGATGCTGCATTGGCTTGAGCAATATTGGCTTTATGACCACCGATCGTGCGGCATGCGGATTCTTACGAATGTTCATACGCCGATGCTGTATCCGTTTGTGAATGATTGGTTGTTCTGGATGAAACGTCCGGGTGCAGCGCGCAATGCGGCTGCGCATCCTTTTTCGGTAGGAGCGATGCAGTGGCGTCTTTTCGGGATTTTGCAGCAGGGGCGCATGCTGCAAGAGCCCGTATACCAGCCATTGGCGAGATTCCTGGGGGCAGGATCGGGCACCCTGTCGTCTGGTGCGCCGTCAGTTGCAGCGGCTGCGGATTCGGTTGCGTATCGTGCGCGGCGCACGATGGGGCTGGCGGGGCAACTGGCCAAGCTCTTTGACGACTATCAGGTGTATCGTCCGGACATGCTGAAGGATTGGCAGGAGGGGCGTGTCGATGCTATGCCGGACGCGCTGCAGTGGCAGCCGGCCTTGTGGCAGGAGATGACAACGGGGTCGCTCCGTACGGAGACCTATTTGCAATCGTTTTTCGATATGGCGAGTGCGTTAGGCGATTGCAACATTGCTGCGCATTATTCGGCCGTACACGTGTTTGGCGTGTCGATGATGCCGACGGTGTATGCCGCCTTCTTTCGATTGCTGGGGCACTTGCTCCCGGTTCACATGTATGTTTTCAATCCGTGCGCGGATCAGTGGGATGATGCCATCACGGAACGACAGGCCACGCAAGAGCGCTTGCGGCTGCAAGGCCGGGAGGAGAGTGACGCTGCGTTGGGCTGCCGCAATTCGTTTCTGGCGGAGATGGGGCGTGGCTGCCGAAATTATCTGGCCCAGATTCTTGATGATGTGCAGGTCAGCGTGCAGGACGATTTTGCGCTGCATGAAGACGATACGCTCCTGGCGGGGCTGCAAAATGCGGTTTTGCATCATTTGCCACCGCCCGCGTTGTTGGAGCCAGCGGAGCCGTTGTGGGGGTGTCCGCAGCGAGAGGATGAGGTGCCCTCGATTGTGATTCATAGTTGCCACAGTCCGATGCGCGAAATGGAAGTGTTGCGCGATTGCATCTATGGCTGGTTCGCGCAGGATGACACGCTTCAGCCGCGCCATATTCAGGTACTGGTATCCGATATGGAGACATACGGACCCTATATCGATGCCGTTTTTGCTTCTGAACAGCACAATACCGGCGACATGATTCCCTTTGCGGTTCTGGATCGTCGGTCTGCCAGTGCAAATGCTGTGGCCACGGCTTTTGATCAGTTGCTGCGTCTTCCGGAGAGCCGTTTTTCAGCATTGGATATTATGGATCTCTTGCAGTTCGAGAGTATTCATATGCGGTTTGGGATGCATGACTATGAACTCCCTTTGGTTGGTCAGTGGATCATGGATAGTGGAATTCGCTGGGGCAGGGATGCGGCGCAGCGTGAAGAGGTTACGGGGGTAGCGTTTACTGAGCAGACGACTTGGCGTCATGGTCTCGATCGCCTGCTGATGGGCTATGCACTCACCGGCGCTATTGAAAGAGAAGAGGTGCCGCTGCCCTGTGATCGCGTGGAGGATGCGCATGCCGTTTTGCTCGGCAAGGTGATTCGTTTTGTCGATGAACTGGAGGGGTTGTCGCAGGATCTACAGGCAAGAGCGCGCACACCGGCGGGCTGGGTGGCGTTTCTGCATCGCTGTATCGAGCAATTCTTTGTGCGTACCGAAGCCAATTATCTCGATATTGTGCGTTTGGTGCGGGCCGTGGACGGGATCGGTACGAGCAGTGCGGCGGCGGACTTTTCCGATACCGTCGGGATCGAAGTGGTGCGCGACTTGCTAGCACGTGCGATGAGTGCGGCGGATCGTGCGGGGCAATCGGGCGGGAACAAGGTGTTGTTCTGTAACCTGCGCACGGGCGCGGCGGCTCCGCGCCCTTATATTTGTCTGCTTGGGATGGGAGATGGCCTTTTCCCACGACCGGATAACCGGCCCGCGTATGATGTGCTGCGCAAGGGGAGCCGCTATGGCGATCCGTCGTTGCGAGTTGCCGATCGTGCGGCCTTTCTGGAGGCGTTTATGGCGGCACGCCGCCATTTGCATATCAGTTATGTTGGGCAGGATATCATGCAAAACCAGGCGATTCCAGCGGCGACGGTCGTGAGCCAGCTCTGTGAGTATGCTGCCCGATACTTTGCGGCGGGCCCGTCCGTGCACGAGTCGGCGCCGGGGGCGGGGAACGTGGTGCCGGTTGTGACGCACAAGTTGCATGCCTTTCATCCGGCTTATTATGATGTCGGTGCGAAGATGCACGTCTCCTATGATCAGGACAACTATGTTGCGGCCTGTGCGGTGTTGGGGGGGCATGCCCATCCGGCGGTTGCGCAGGGCTTGGTGCCAACGCCTGCCGGTACATTTGTTGCCTCGCAGTCCCCGCTCGAGGCGGTAGAGCTTACCGCCCTTTTGCATTTCTTGAAGAATCCGGCGCGTGCTTTTTACACCCAGACGTTAAAGGTTCGGCTGGATGATCGCGATAGCATGCCGTTTGCGGAGGATGAAGTGTTTGCGCCCGATGCACTGGAAGGTTGGCAGGTGAACAGGTGCATCATTGAATCGCTGTGCCGGGGGGAAGGGCCCGATGCACTATATTGGCGTTTATGTGAGGATGGCATTGTGCCGCTGGGGGCCTGGGGCAGGGCCTGGTTTGCCGAGACCTGGCACAATGTGGAGGAGGTATTAGCGCAATCCTCGAAGCACGATAGCCGTTCGGTGCACGAATGGTTACAAGTCCAGGCGCCCCTGTGGAAGGAGGATATTGATGTGATCACCCCGCATTATCGGATCAGTGGGAACGTGAAGGGGGTGATAGATCCGGTTGGTACGGTGCGTGCACTTGACTATTGCTATGCCGCAGAGAAACCGCACGAGGTGCTCGCGAGCTGGGTTCGCCACCTCTTTGCCTGTGCGGGGGGGCAGGCAGAGGAACGCATTTGTTTGCAGAACAAGCGTCCCCCGATTGTTGATGTGCTCTTTCCGGTGCTTGCGGCTGAGGTTGCGGGTATGCATCTTGATACCATTCTGAGGCATTATGCGATGGGACGACAGCGCTGTTTGCCGTTTACACCGGAGATGGCGTTTGCTTATGCCAAAGCAACAAGTGAGAATGCGGCTCCTGCCAAGGGGCGCAAGCGTAAGGAACCCAAAGATCCGTTTGCGGAGGCCGAAAAGAAGTGGCGTTCGGGGTATATGACATTTGGGAACGAGATGGATCCGTATTACCGGGCAGCATTCGGGGAGGATGGGCCGCTACAGGATGCGGCATTTGCAGAGCTGGCTGCCGATATTTTTGCGCCCATGTTCGCTTCGATTACAGCGGCGACCACCGCAGGGGGGGGCGATGCGTGATTTTACCGAGAGCATCACGGATGCTACCTTTTCGCTTCTTGCGCCTGCTCTGGTAGAGGCCAGTGCTGGTACGGGGAAGACCTACAACATTCAAAATGTATATTTGCGGCTGGTGTTGCAACATGCCCTTCCGGTGGAGAAGGTGCTTGTGGTTACGTTCACCGAGGCGGCTACCTTCGAGCTGCGGGGTCGGCTGCGCGCGATTCTGGCACTTACGCGTGCGGTGTTGGAGGGGGGCGAGAATCTTGACACGGAAGATCAGCAGCGCATCCAGGCATTGCTGGCCGCTTCCGGTATTGGCTGGGCCGATGGGCAGCAGCGGATTGATGCGCTCAACCGGATCAAGCTTGCCATTATGGATTTTGATAATGCAGCCATTTTCACCATTCATGGTTTCTGTAATCGTGCGTTGCAGCGGTATGCGTTCGAGTGCGGACACGATCCGCTCGCAGAGCTGGTGGCCCATGAGTCCGAGATTCTTACACGGGTTTGCCGCGACTGGTGGCGGCAGCACACCTATACGAACGAGCCATGTATGGCTACGGTGCCTTTCGATAGCCTGCAACGTATGGAGAACATGCTCGGCGAATATCTGCACAAACCCAGCGCGATACTGCATCCACCGCCGTGTGACGGGGAATTGCTGCGCAAGGATCTAACCGAGAAGGCGGCGCTCGTTCGGGAGGCAATGGGTGCGGATGCGGATCTGTTTAGGGGGTCGCTTCCAGACATCACAACAGCGGCCGAGACGGTAGATTGGGAGAGCCTGACCCTATCCTTTGGGGTGCCGGATTGGTTGCAGGACTTGCAAGGCGTGATCAGCAACTTTGCGGTTCCCGCTCTACAAGGAAAATTTGTCTGGCAGGGGGGGGTGATCGCTGGGCCTGGTGGGCAGATGTATGATCCCGGTGCGATATGTGATGTGGCGCGAGCGCATGCTGCTGCCATGGTCGACTGGAGTCGACGTATCCGGTCTTACCTGCCAGACGCGAAACCGGTCGGTGCCTTTTTGGAGGCTATCGCAGGACTGCCGACGTTGCAGGATGCCGATGCCAAGACTTTTTTGCGTTGGGTGGGTACGCTTGCGAAGACCGATCTCTCCCGCATGTTGAAGGATTGTATACTGGCCAAGGTTGTGCCTGCTGTTGGGCGTATGGTGGAGGATGCCGAGGCCTATCGACAGGTCCGTCAGGCGGACTGCCTGCGCGAATTGGCTGCGTTGGTGCAAGCGGAGGTGCGCAACCGATCCGTGATGACGTATAATGACATGTTGCGGAATGTGATGCTGGCGCTATGCGACCCAGAGAAGGGGGCGCATTTGCAGGATGTATTGCGGGCAGAATTCCGGGCGGCGATGATCGATGAGTTTCAGGATACCGACCCCGTGCAATACAGTATTTTTCGAACGCTGTTTATGGGGACGGGCATTCCTCTCGTCTTTGTGGGCGATCCCAAGCAGGCCATCTATGGGTTTCGGGGAGGGGACGTCTATACCTATTACAACGCTAGGGCGGAGATCGCCACGCAAGACGCAGGTCGGCTTTTCCATCTGGGCACGAATTATCGCTCGGAGCCTGGTTTGGTTGCGGCGATCAATGCCTTCTTCGAGGATCGTGCGGGCGATGTAACCTTCGGGCACGAAGCCATTCCGTATAGCGGGGATTTGCAGGCGCACGATATGGATGCGCAAAAGCGTTTACTGTTGCCTGAAGGGAATGATACGCCGCTGCAAATCTGGCGCTATACCGCAATGGGCGCCCGTGGCGGAAAGCCGGGGCAGGCCAGCGAGCCGGTCCAGGCGATGTATCGTGATCTTGCCCGAGAGGTTGCCCGGTTACTGGGGGATGCGCAATGCCGGATCGGGAACCAGCGTATCCATGCCGGGGATGTCGCGGTATTGGCGCACACGAATCAGGAGGGTGGCGAGATCTGGAAAGCATTGCGCGAGCATGGCGTCCATGCCGTACGACAGAACACGGGGAATATTTTTGATTCACAGGAAGCGCGTGGACTGGGGCTGATTCTCAAGGCGATGCTGACGCCATCGGATGCGTATGCGGTGCGCGGTGCTTTAGTCAGCCATTTGTTGCCTTGTTCAGTGGAACAACTATTGGTCTTTTGTCGTGCCGAGGCCACCGGGGCGCAAGAGGAGGCAAGCGCGGCAGAAGCCAGCGGTGCTGCGTCGCAATCAGCGGCGTGGTCGTATCCGTTGGATCCGGAAGATCTGCCTGCATCGCTGGAGGGTTGGATGGCCCTGTTCCGGGAGGCTGGTGGGCGTTGGCGGGAAGGTTCCTTCATGGTTGCTTTTCAACTTCTCATGCGCAAGACGCACCTGCGGGCGCATGTGGTGCAGCAGCCGGATGGGGAGCGTACACTTACAAACCTCTTGCATCTGGTTGAGTTGGTTCACAAAAGCGCGACCGCGCTGCGCAATCGGCCTGCCGGCCTCGTGCAGTGGTTTCAGCAGCAGCTCAATGCTGTTGGCCGCGAGGAGAATGACGAATATCTGATGCGCATGGCCAGCGACGAGGATGCCGTAAAGATCATGACGATTCACAAGAGCAAGGGTCTCCAGTTTCCGATCGTGTTTGTGCCGACCTTGTGGCGTAAGAGTGCCGGTGGGAATGCGCGCCATGGTCTGTTGGCCTATCATGACGAGGAGAACCAGTTGATTCTGACGCTGGCATCTCAAGATGCCGGTGCTAACGCGGCTGCGCAAGCGGAGCAGTTCCAGGAGGACACGCGTTTGCTGTATGTTGCGCTCACCCGCGCCATCAACCGGGTATATCTGGTGCAGTGGGGCGAGCCGGCCCCTTCGGCATGTGCCTTGGATCGTCTCTTTGTACGAATAGGGGCAGCATGTCCGGCGACCATTGCCATTCGGGAAAACGATGCATTCGATCGCATTCCCCCTTATGATGTTACCCCGCCGGACGAGACGGCAGTAAGGCTCAGTCCGCCCGCACGTGTCAGCGTGAACCATAAGCATGGCCACACAAGTTTTTCAGCATTGGAGGCGAACACACAGGAACTTGTCGCGGATGTTCGCGATCTGGACGAAGGCAAGGAGCCCTCCGTGGTGATTCCGGAGAGGCCGGATATTTTTTCGATACCGGGAGGGAAGCAGACGGGCAATTGTTGGCACGATATTTTTGAAGCAATCGATTTCCAGTCTGATGATGGGGAGATTGGTGGAATTATTGATCAGCAGATCGCGACATATCGAATTTGTCAAGGGGGCACGGAGGCGATGCGTCAGGCGCGCGTTGTTGCCGTGCATGAGATGGTTCGCACTACCCTCAGGGTTCCTTTGCGGATGGAGGGGCGTGGCAAGCCTTTCTGCTTGCGGGATGTTGCCCGATCCGCCCGCCGTTCAGAGTTGGCCTTTCGTTTTGCCTTGCGACAGAATGAGCCGGCGGTCTCGACTGCCGCCATTCGCACGGTTTTGCGCAAGCATTGGGCTGGGGACCCTACCAAGGCAGCCTTTTGCGATGCCTTGCAGGCGAGCTGGGACAAATGCTTGCCGTTGGGATATTTGACGGGATTCATCGATCTGGTATTTTGCCAGGACGGCCGTTTTTATCTGGTTGATTGGAAGTCGAATCGCCGCACAGGGGCGCTTGCTGATTATGGTCGCGATGGGTTGGAGAATGAAATGGCGCGTAATTTCTACTTTCTCCAATACTTGTTATATTTGGTTGCCTTGGATGGGTATCTTGCCGCACGGTTACGGGGGTATTGCTATGAAGAGCATATCGGCGGTGTTTTCTATGTATTCCTGCGCGGTGTGGCGCATCATGATACCCATGGTGTCTTTGCCGATCGCCCGGCGGAAGCGCTGATTCGGGATCTCCGCGCATTGCTTACGGGAGGTGCGGCATGATAACGCGTCGGCAAAATATACCAGACGCCTTGTGGCGCTTGCGGGAGATCGGGATACTACGTGACATCGACCTGTATCTGGTTGAGGCGCTCGTGCGTCGCTTGGCGGTCGAACCACCTGCCCCCGCGCATTGGCTGGGCATGTGTTTGGCGAATCGTGTGCTGGCGGATGGGCACATTTGCCTCGATCTGGCACATGTCAGTCTCGCCTGGCTGCTTGCGTTGGCTCCGGGGGATGGTGTGAACGTTACGGATGTACCGGAGGATATTGGCGATTGGCTGGCCGCGCTTCAAGGTGGGGCGTGGCGCAAGACGCCAAGTCCGCTCATCGGTGAGGCAGATGCAGCGTGTCCTTTCGTGGTCTTCCGGGATCGATGCTATTTGCGGCGGTATTGGCAATACGAGAAGTCGGTAGCAGACACACTATTGGCCATGGCAGCGGAGAGTGCGTGCGATGGCGGCGTTAGCATTTCAGAGGATTTGCAACTGAATGCGCGTCAGTTTGCGGCGGTGCAGCATGCGTTGCAATCGCGTTTGACAGTGATCAGTGGGGGGCCGGGTACGGGTAAGACGCACAGTGCTGCGCGCATCCTGTATGTACTGTGCAAGGATCGTCCGGGCCGTAAGCCGCCGGTGATCCGTCTGGCGGCACCGACCGGCAAGGCGGCGGACAGGCTGAATGAGAGTGTGCGCCAAGCGTTGCCCGTGTTGCGGTCGATGCAGGAAATGGACCCGGCTTGTACGATCGAACGCCTGCTCGGGTATGTTCCGGGATCGCCGTATTTTCGTCATAATAAGGACAACCCGTTGCGCGCGGATCTTGTCCTGATTGATGAAGCCAGTATGGTGGACCTACCCAAAATGGCAAAGCTTCTGGAGGCGTTGCCGGCGCATTGTCGATTGATTTTGCTGGGGGATATGCATCAGCTTGCATCGGTAGCGCCGGGCAGTGTCATGGGCGATATCTGTGCAGCCGGCGCTATGGCAGGCTGTGTTGTCGCGCTTACCGAAAGCCGTCGCTTTGAGGTGGGTGGCAGTATTGATACCGTGAGCCAGGCTATTAATGGTGCGACGACGCCCGCTGATGCCGATGCGGTATGGACATACCTGCAGCACCCCCCGGCCAACGTCGAGCAACAGCATCGGGTAATCGTGCGGAGCACCCCTGATTCGCTGCGCGATGCCAAGGGCGTTGTACATCGTGATTTTGCCATCGATATTCTGCGAGGATACAAGGACTATATGGCATCCCGCACCCCCGAGGCGGCATTTGCGGCGCTGGCGCAATTCCGGGTACTGTGTGCGCTGCGGCAGGGGCCGCATGGTGTGAATATGGTGAATCGTATTATCGAAGATATCCTGGCGGGCAAAGGGATTGATACAAGTGTCCTTCCTGAAGATCTGCGGCACGGGACCGGTCTGGTTTTGCATGGGACTTATTATTCGCATCGGCCCATTATGATTACGCGTAACGATTATTCCCTGAACCTGTTCAATGGCGATATTGGGGTCATCATGCCCGCCCCGGGAAATCCTGGGGAGTTGGTTGCGTGTTTCCCTGGGCAGGGTTCGCGTGCCGCGCATGCTGCCAATGCAGCAGATTTGGGTACGGATGGGGTAGGCAATGTGCGGATGATTGCTTGTCGGTTGCTGCCCGAACACGAGACTGCGTTTGCTACGACAGTCCACAAGGCCCAGGGGTCTGAGTTTCATGAGGTACTGTTGTTATTGCCGGTACGCGAAAGCCCCGTGGTAACCAAGGAACTCATTTATACGGGAATTACGCGTACGATCCATGGCGTCAAGCTGTGGTGTCGGGAGGCCCCCTTTAAAAAGGCCGTGATTGCGCGGGTACAACGCAGTTCGGGGCTGCGCGAGCAATTGGATGCTGCCGCTGCCC
>SLBU01000175.1 GCA_007126175.1 Kiritimatiellia bacterium | reverse complement strand
TCGTTGACAAAACGCTCCTGATACGCCTTGAGTTCTCGAATCCGTGCTTCTTTTTGGGCAATTTCCTCTTCGAGCACGGATTTTTCGGTACGCAGGGACTGGGCATTGCGGAGAACCGGAACAAGGATCATACCAAAGGCTGTGAGGATCGCAATGGCAATGACAATCAGGGACGTTCGGTATATAATCTGGAGTAGTGTCATGAAAAATCAGCCTGTCATTAATGTTTGGGCGTATCATCAAGGGGTTGGCGCACAATGTCAAGCAAGAGGCGTTAGCGGTTACATCAGGTCAATGGCATCGACATCGACGGCCATGGTAACCGTTTTCGGGATCGGGACACTGGTGGCCGCGTCGCGGTAGGCTCGCAAGGCAAGCCGGACGGTTTTACTGCGCAGCATGATTTGATATCGGTAAATATTCTTTGCTTTGGCCAGTGGTGCAGGGGTGGCATCCGAGACGATCAGGTTGGTGATGGGGGGCGTCTGCAGTTTTCGTGCGAAACATTCGCTGGCATAGCGTACTTCCGCTTCGTTGGCCCCGCGAAAATGCAAGCATAGGAGATGCGCAAATGGGGGGTAGGACAATTCTTTGCGAAAGGCGAGTTCCTCGGCGACAAACCCTTCGAAATCGAGATCGCGTGCCGTTTGGATGGCGGTGTGGTGCGGGGTATAGGTTTGAATGAAGACCTCGCCCGATACCTCGCCGCGTCCTGCCCGTCCGGCGACCTGTGTAATCAATTGGAAGGTGCGTTCCCCCGCCCGAAAATCCGGCATATGCAAGCTCATATCGGCAAAAACCATTCCCACCAAGGTCACATTGGGAAAATGTAACCCTTTGGCAATCATCTGGGTACCGACAAGGATGTCAATTTTCCGGTCCCGAAAGGCACCAAGAATTTTCTCGTAGCCATCCTTGCCGCGTGTTGTATCGGTATCCATCCGTGCGATGCGTGCATGCGGCAAGCATTTTTGGACGATGGCTTCGAGCCGTTGGGTTCCGAAGCCGGTATAGCGGAAGGCGGGGTCGCCACATTTGGGGCATTTTGCGGGGATGGTCTTGCGTCCGCCGCAGATGTGGCAGATCAGGGCATGGAGCGTTTTGTGGTAGGTATGCGAAACGCTACAGCTCGTGCATTCGGAAACGTATCCACATTGCGGGCAGACCAGTGAGGAAGCAAAGCCGCGCCGATTCAGGAACAGCATGACTTGCTCCTTCCGTTGGAGACGTTCGTGCATGGCACCGAGCAGATCTTTGGCAAAGATCACGGGCTGGCCATTTCGTTCGGCTTCTACGCGCATGTCCACGACGCGGATCGCCGGCATTTGTCGGTAATCGGCGCGATCCGGCAGCGGGAGTAAGGTGTATTTCCCGCGTTGTACATTATACCAGGACTCCAAAGCGGGCGTTGCGGATCCGAGGATCACGGGGCATCCGGCCTGGTGCGCTCGCATGACGGCCACATCGCGGGCGTGGTAGCGTGGGGCATCGGATTGCTTGTAGCTCGGTTCATGCTCCTCGTCCACGACAATCAAGCCGAGCTTTGGAACGGGGGCGAAGATAGCCGAGCGGGCGCCAATGACGACATCGGCATCGCCGGTGCGGATGCGATGCCATTCATCGTGCCGTTCGCCCTCCGAGAGGTGGCTGTGGAGCACGGCGATGCGATCACCAAACCGTGCCCTGAAGCGGGAGACGGTCTGCGGGGTAAGAGCAATCTCGGGGACGAGGACGATGGCCTGCTGGTCGTTGGCGATGGTGGCCGCGATGGCTTGCAGGTAGACTTCGGTTTTGCCGCTGCCGGTGACGCCATAAAGAAGTACGGGTTTGGGGTTCGGGGACTGCATGGCGGCCAGGATCTTGTCGAGCGCAGTCTGTTGGGACGGCATCAAAGGGAGTGGTTCCGTGCGAAGGAAGGTGCTGTTGGCAAAGGGATCGCGCGGGCGGATTGTTGTGCGGGTTTCCAGCAGCCCTTTGCGTTCGAGGGTTTGCAAGGGCGATCGAGAGGTGCCGGCGGTTTGCAGGAGTGGCGCAATCAGCATGGTGCCTCCCGCGTCACGGAGGATGTCCAGGATGCGTTGCTGGGACTCGGTGAGGTTCGTGGGAATGGTCTTGTCCGGTAGCAGTCGCGCTTGCTGTTGCTCGCGGAAAGAGGCCCCTTGCTTACGCACGGCTCCCGGCAGTGCGGTCCGGATGCATTGCTCCATGCGCGCGCCATAATAGGCCGCGATCCAGGTGATGAGTTGCAGCACTTGGTCGTCGAGATAGGCAATGGGACTAACCAGTTTCGCGATGGGCTTCGGGGCTTTTGCTGTGGTCTGGGTGATTCGTTCGATTACGTATCCTTGTACGTAGCGTGGTCCGAACGGAACGGACACGCGCGAGCCAATCTGGATCTGATCGTTATACTGGTTCGGGATGATGTAATCAAAGGCACGATCGACGGCAACATCAACCACGACGCGTGCAAAATGAGTAGTAGGCGTATCCATTTGGTGATGCATAGCATGAGAAGGCCTTGCAAGGCAAAGCCAGAAATGCGCGTGTCAGGATAGTTGTGCAATCAAACGGTGCTGTTCTGCCAGCCAGTGTTCGATGTCGGTGTGTGTGCGCAGCGATTCCGGAACGAGAATATAGGGGGTTCCGCAGTTCGGGCAGCACGCGCCAGACTGGTAGGGGGCACTACAGGTGGAGCAGCGCGATTCGCAGACTTCCCCGCAATATCGGCAATATGGGCCGTGCGCATGTGCAGCCGGTTGACGCGGAATTGCAAGAAGGCGCCCGGCGGTGGAGTACGGTACGTTAGCGGGGCAGTCGAAATGCGGGCAAAAACCCCTTGCTTGCATTGGCTCGGTATGTGGGTGTGGGGGGGGCGGGGTATCGTCCGGGGGCCAGGGGAGCGCGAGATGTTGTGCGAGTGCTTCCTGCTTGTCGGGTGCCAAGGCTTGCAGGTTGCCCCGTTCCAACATGCTAATGGCAGATTGTTTGCAGGCAATCCTATCGGCAAGCACGGACTGGGTGAGCCCTTTTTGGCGGCGTGCTTCTGATACGCGCTGTGAAAACTGTGGTAGGGGGCTGTGCTTGTTCATGTGTATTCTCTGTCCGTCTCGTGTTAGATGAAACGCTACTGTGCCGTAGCAAAAGGAATCAATCAATCAAAAGTTATTAACATGTTATAAAGTTATATAAGATGTTGTAGGACAATAATATAAATTTATAATATCAAGTTTGTTATCAAGTTGTGGGTGGGCTGATATCAAGTTATTGTCACTCGATAAGGCACCGTTTATCACGGCGACGCGCATCTAGGGTTGCGGGTCTGCCGGTTGGGTCGTATGTGTGTGTGGGGATTCCGATACGCCCTTCTGTTGCCCCGCTCTTTGATAAGCCGGTCCTCCAGCCCCGTGCCGCAAGTATGGGGTCCATCTCGATGAACGTATCGCGAAACTGCCGGTGATTTTGCCCCCAAAACTTCAGGAAGTGCTGGACGAAACGAAGGCTGAAATTGTACTATCATAGCGTGTTTTTCGCTGGATTGTCGTATTCACGCGGCAAGGGTACGATGTGTATCTGACTTGAGATGTATGTCGAGGGGCTACCGGCATTCCCTGTTGTGGAGTAACCAGGTTATCTTATGGGTGTAGAGACCGAGATCGTACGTGTAACGGAGCTGCAGGTTGCCTTTGGTGGACTCGAGGTCGTGCATGGAATCTCGTTTTCTATTGATACGCAGGAGGCAGTAGCATTGGTGGGCGAGAGCGGCTGCGGCAAGAGTGTGACGGCGCTCGCGCTTGCGCGACTGCTGCCGGGGCCGCCGAGTTGTCAGGTCGAGGGTGTAGTACAGGTAGCTGGCCAGGATGTGATGGACCTGTCTCCTGAACGGTTACGGCGGTTGCGTCGGGATCACATTGCTTACGTCTTTCAGGATCCCGCGGCGGCCCTGCATCCGAGTTTGACGATTGGGTATCAGCTTTGCGAAGCATTGGCTGGGAGCAAGGCCACACGCCGTGCGCGGGCGCTCGAATGTCTGGCGCTGGCCGGATTGCGCGACCCGGCTGATCTGCTGTGCGCGTATCCGTTTACGTTGAGTGGCGGAATGCAGCAGCGCGTAGTGATTGCGATGGCCCTGGCACGCGAGCCGCAGTTGCTGGTAGCCGATGAACCGACCACCGCATTGGATGTAACAATCCAGGCCCAGATTCTGGATTTGCTGGTAGATTTGCAGCGGCGTCTGGGGATGTCGATGCTGCTGATCACGCATAATCTCGGGTTGGTGGCGTCGTCGGCCGACCGCGTCTGTGTGATGTATGCGGGCTATCTGATTGAGTTTGGTGCGGTAGAGGATGTGTTGCGCATGCCAGCGCATCCCTATACGCGGGGGTTATTGGACGTAGTGCCGCGGATGGAGGGTGGACCACGCCGCCTGGAAGGGATTCCCGGGATGGTGCCATCGGGGGGGGATCCATTGCCGGGCTGCGCGTTTGCGCCGCGCTGCCGCTATGCTACGGATCTTTGCCGAACTGTACGGCCAGCGTTGGTGCCGCTGCCGGGGCGGCAGCAGCAGCGCGTGGCGTGTCATTATCCCCTACGTGAAGACAAGGTGTAAAAAATGGAAAAACACATAGTAGCTTTGCGGGAGATTACCGTCTGGTATGGGCAACAAGGGATCAAGGAACGCCCGGCTGTGGATCGGGCGTCGTTGACGGTTGCGCCGGGAGAAATTGTGGGGCTTGTCGGGGAAAGTGGGAGTGGGAAGACGACGTTGGGGCTCGTTGCGGCGGGCATGCTGGCACCGGATAAAGGGGAGGTTGTATTTGACGGGCAAGTGGTACAAACGGGATCGCGGCATGGAATGCAGGTGCATCGTCGCAATGTGCAAATGGTATTTCAGGATACGGCAGGCGCGTTGAATCCGCGTCTGACGATTGGTGCGGCATTGGATGAGGTATTGTATGTGCATCGGCAGGCATTGGCGATGCCACTGCCTGCACAGCGCGATGCACGCCGGAATGAACTGCTGGATGCGGTGGGGTTGGCCCCGGATGTGCTGGAGCGCTATCCACATGCCCTGAGCGGGGGGCAGCGGCAACGGGTTGGCATTGCGCGGGCACTGGCGGTGCATCCACGTTTGCTGGTGGCGGATGAGCCGGTTTCGGCACTGGATGTCTCGGTGCAGGTGCAAATCCTGAATTTGTTGAAGTCTGTAAATGAAAGGTTGGGACAGGCGTGCCTGTTTGTCGCTCATGATCTCGCTGTCGTGCGTTACATGTGCAGCCGAGCCTATGTGATGGAAGCAGGGCAGATCGTTGAAGCAGGGGCCTGTGAAGCACTCTTCAGGGATCCGCAGCACCCGTATACCCGGAAGCTGCTGGAGGCAGTGCCTGATGTGGAGAAGGGGCTGAAGAAACGCAACATGGCGCCTGGAATTCGTGTCAGCTAGAGGGAATCGCTTTCGATTCTGTACTTTTTTTCTGTGCAAATTCCCTGCGATGCTGCAGTTTGATGATGTTACGCGCAACCGGTTCTGGTTCGACTTCCAACAGCAGGGTGACGAAGGCTGCTCGCGGGAAAGGTGAGATACAACACATTTTTTTACTTGCAACTTGTATGTTGAATCGTTATATGCGTACAAGTTGATAACAAAAGTAATGATTGTGGTGTTTTGGAGGATCGTTGTCATGTTACGAATATCGTCGAAGAGTCGCTATGCGATTCGGATCATGGTGTATCTTGCTTCGCAGGCACCGTCCTTGGTCCCAGCTCGCAAGCAGGATATTGCCGATTCCGAGCAAATCTCGGCGGATTATGTAGAACAGATCCTGATTCGGTTGCGGGGGGGCGGTTTGGTGGTGAGTCATCGTGGTGCTCGTGGTGGTTTTACCTTGGCGCGCGAAGCGCACTTGATTCGGGTATTGGATGTGCTTGAGGCGGCCGAAGGGCCCTTGGGGTTTGTGCCGGACGATGAGGCTGGCAGTGTCCATCCCACCATCGCGGTTTCCTCCCGGTTATGGTCTGGGTTGCAAAAGACCTTGGAGTCGGAACTGGCTAAGGTCAGCATTGCTGATATGGCCGCGGATGTTGCAAAACTGCAGCAAGGTGCACAACTCATGTATGATATATAATAACAAAAAATAAGGAGAAAGCTATGGGAACGCAGCAGCATGTTGAGACATTGAGTTTACACGCCGGACAGGAACCGGATCCGACGACGGGCTCGCGGGCCGTACCGATTTACCAGACGACGAGCTATGTGTTCAAGGATACCGAGCATGCTGCGAATCTGTTCGGCCTCCGTGAATTCGGGAATATTTATACGCGATTGATGAACCCGACCAATGACGTAGTGGAGAAGCGCATTGCCGCGTTGGAGGGTGGCGTTGCCGGGTTGGCGACTTCCAGCGGCATGGCGGCCATTTTTCTTTCGATTCATACGCTGGCCTCGGCCGGTGATCACATTATTGCTTCGTCATCGCTGTATGGCGGCACAGATACCTTGTTCCGCCACACGTTTCCGCGTTTGGGTCTGGAAGTGACGTTTCTTGATGACATCACGCCCGCGAAAGTGGCTGCCGCGATCAAGCCGAACACCAAAGCCGTATTTTTCGAAAGCTTGGGGAACCCGAAGGGCGACGTGCCCGATCTGGCCGGGATTGCCGATGCCGCACACGCGGAAGGCGTTGCCACGATCGTTGACAACACGTTTGCGCCGGTACTATGTCGCCCGATCGAGCATGGCATTGATATCGTTGTGCACTCGCTCACGAAATGGATCGGCGGGCACGGGACTTCGATCGGTGGTATGATCGTTGATAGCGGCACGTTCAACTGGGGATCTGGTCGGTATCCGCTTTTCACCGAGCCGGATGGCGCATACCATGGCTTGGTGTATTGGGATGCATTGCAGAATGTGCCAGGTATGGGGAATATTGCGTTCATCATTCGGGCCCGTGTAGATGGTATGCGTAACATTGGGATGTGCGCGAGCCCGTTTAACTCGTTCTTGTTGTTGCAGGGGGTCGAAACGCTGCCGTTGCGGATTCAGCGCCATTGCGAGAATGCACTGGCTTTGGCAGAGTGGCTGAAAGAACGTCCCGAGGTTGAATGGGTAACCTACACCGGTTTGCCAGAACACGCGTACCATACCCAAGCCCGGAAGTATTTGAAGG
>SLBU01000057.1 GCA_007126175.1 Kiritimatiellia bacterium | reverse complement strand
TCGATTACTTCGGCAGCAAGCATATGCGCCTCGATGGTCAAAATCTTGAAATGGAGAAAGAGGCACGTGTGCTACGCCGCGAACAGGCACGCCTGCAGAAACAATTACGCAAAAAGGCTGTGGCGGAGGCGGCTGCCGGAACAACGACGAAACCAGATGTCGAGGACGACCTACCCGAAGCGCCAGAGGAACCGCAAAAACGACGATTGACCTCCGAGTCAGGCGTGCAACGGATCTTGCACAAGCGCACCACAAAAAAACAAACCGAGAGCGCGATGGAGGATGACGACGATTCCGACCTCACACCGAAGGGCCCGCCGCTGCCTGCACCTGTGATCGACCCCGACAAAGCACAATTCCCGCATTACACATTACCGCCGATATCCTTGCTCAACGCCCCGGCGCGCGATGGCCGCGGAGGGTCCGTCGGTGATAACCAAGTCGTCGGTGCCTTGCTCATACGAACACTGGACGAGTTTGGTATTAGCGCCGAAATTTCCAGCATCAAGCAAGGCCCTGTCGTTACACGCTATGAGCTTCTGCCGGCCAGAGGGGTCCGGGTTGAACGCATTGCGGCGCTATCCAACAATCTCGCACTCGCCCTCAAGGCGCACAGCCTGCGTGTGCAAGCCCCTGTTCCAGGGAAAGGGGTTGTTGGCATTGAAGTGCCCAACGAAATCGCCAAAATGGTGGTGATTCGAGATATGATCGAGAGCGAGGAATGGCGCGCAGGCACCGCCCGCCTCCCGCTCGTGCTGGGCAAGGATGTCGGTGGCAAAAACGTAGTTGCCGATTTAGCCAAAATGCCTCACCTGCTGGTTGCCGGTGCTACCGGTGCCGGGAAATCTGTATGCATCAACGCCATGCTTTGCGGGCTTTTCATGTGCAAAAGCCCCGACGAACTGCGACTGATCCTCGTCGATCCCAAAATCGTGGAATTCTCCATCTACAACGATTTACCCCATCTCGTGGTACCCGTAATTACCGACCCCAAAAAAGTGTCGCTCAGCCTGCGATGGGCCATCAACGAGATGGAGGGACGCTACAAAATGTTTGCCAAGGCACGCGTACGCAATATCGAAAGCTTTAATAACCGCCACATTGCCACTCAAGGCGAGCTCTTTGCCGATGCCAACGGGGAAAACAATCGCACGGACGACCTGCCAGCCTCGGTCCCCTATATTGTTATCGTGATCGACGAACTCGCCGATTTGATGCTGGCCGCAGGGGCCGAGATTGAAAATAGCATTGCGCGCCTGGCCCAGCTTTCCCGTGCCGTAGGCATCCACATGATTATTGCAACCCAGCGCCCCTCGGTTAACGTGATCACTGGTACCATCAAGGCCAATTTCCCCGCGCGTATCGGATTCCAAGTGGCCCAGAAAGTCGATAGCCGGACGATTCTCGATCAATCCGGCGCAGACAAACTGCTCGGACAAGGCGATATGCTCTATCTGCCACCGGCCTCCAGCAAACTGATTCGTGCGCAAGGGGCCATGATCACCGACGAGGAGGTCGAACGGCTCGTCACCTACATGAAGGAACAGGCCGAACCAGCCTTCGAAATGGAAATCAAAAATAAACTCGAAAAATCGACCGCGGCACCTGAATCTATGGATGATGGTGAAGATGATGCACTCATCGAGCAGGCAATTGCCATTATCCGCGAAACACAGCGCGCGTCAACCTCATCGCTGCAACGCCGTATGCGCATCGGGTATACGCGTGCGGCAAGAATCATCGACATTCTCGAAGAACGTGGTATCGTGGGACCACCCTGTGGCGCAGGACCACGCGAGATCCTGATTGATTTGGATGTCGATATGGAAAATGTGGCCCTCGAACCAGATGGGGAAAGCGATTCCGAGAACACCGAGGAAGAGGATTAATCATGGCCATTGGACCCAGATTGCGAGAAGCTAGACAAAATAAACAGCTTACCACCTCACAGGTTGCCGAAATGACGCGTATGAAAGTACAAATCGTCGATGACCTGGAAAATGACGATTTTCATCGCATTGCCGCCACCATTTACGGCAAAGGCTTTATTAAACTCTTTGCCGAATGCGTAGATGTGGACCCTACGCCACTGATTGACGATTACATGCAGCAGATGGGCGTACCTGCGCCTCCGAAACTGCCCGTTCAGCAGGAGCCGGAGCCCCCAACCGAGGACGGGCAGGCGGATATTGCATCGCCGGAGCAGGCCGCCGCACCCGATGATGACCTTTTTTCATATGCCGACCAAAGCCAACGACGTGCTAAAAAATCCGCTCCAACCGTCAAGCAATCGGATTCCCACCACCACGCGTCCGCATCGCGCCCCACTGTGACCGAGAGCCTGTTCGCAGCAGCACGCCGGATTTGGCTGCACATACAGCACGCCGCAACAAGAGGCACCGAGATA
The DNA here is from genome assembly GCA_007126175.1 of Kiritimatiellia bacterium. Lineage (GTDB taxonomy): Bacteria > Verrucomicrobiota > Kiritimatiellia > UBA8416 > UBA8416 > T3Sed10-140. Next base: position 4,838 of record SLBU01000057.1, on the reverse strand, counting down.
ATCATCAAAACCGTTACCGAGACAGGTGCCCACGACAAATGGATCCAGCGCGGTCTGCTCGCTGTAGGTATCATTGTCGCCATTCTCATTCTGGTCCCCTTGGGACGAATGCTGTTTACCCAGCGGGCAACGGCCCCATTACCAGATGATACATTGATGCTATTTGTACAGCCGCCGGAGCCTTACATTGAGTGATGCGATTTTCTCCGTTGGATTTGTCAGTCTAGGCTGTCCCAAAAATCTTGTGGATTCCCAGCTCATGGCAGAATCCTTGCTGAGCCAAGGCTTTCAACTGGCACCCGATCCAGACGCTGCCGACGTGATTATCGTAAACACCTGTGCCTTCATTGAGGATGCACGCGCCGAATCACTGGATGCGATTGAAGCGGTTTGCGAACAAAAACACGCAGGAGGATGCCAAGCGGTCCTAGTGGCAGGCTGTATGCCACAGCGCTATCAAGACCGGATACAGCAAGCGTTACCTGCGGTAGATGGATTCATTGGCTTGGACTGCATTGATCAAGCGGGCACTATCATCCGGCAGGTACTGGCGGCCCGGCAGCCCGTCTTTGCCGTAACCGCGGCATCTCAGCGCATTTTTGAACCAAAGGGTACCGTCGTATTCAGCACCGGTGCACACGCGTTTCTCAAAATTGCCGAAGGCTGTAACCATGGATGCACCTTTTGTGCCATTCCCGGCATTCGCGGGAAACATCGCTCCCGCAAAACGGCGGATATTGTCCAGGAAGCACAAACGCTCGTACGAAAAGGGTTTCGAGAATTGGATCTGATCGCCCAGGATATCATGGCATATGGGAAAGATCTCACTCCTGCCACATCCTTGGATGCGCTGCTGACAGCATTGTCTGATCTAGGCCAAACATACTGGTTGCGGCTGCTCTATGGATACCCCTCCTTAGTGACGGACGCCTTGTTGGAAACCATTGCCGGAACCCCAGCCATTTGCCATTACCTGGACATTCCGATTCAACACAGCCATCCCGATATCCTCCGGGCGATGCGACGTGCCGGTACCATCACCGCCGTAGAGAATCTGCCCGCCCGCATTCGGAAATGTTTGCCCGATGCAACGCTCCGCACCACCGCACTCGTAGGATTTCCCGGCGAAACCGATGCCCAGTTCCAACATCTTCGGGCCTATCTCGATGCTGCCGCCTTTGACCATCTTGGCGTGTTCTGTTATTCCCCCGAAGAAAATACCCCGGCAGCGGCCCTTCCCGCACAAGTGGACCCGGACGTGGCATACGAACGACAGGACATTCTCATGCAGGAGCAACAAAAACGCGTACAAACGCGGCTCCGCCACAGCAAAGGACAAAAAGCAACGGTGCTGATCGATGCCCCCGGCAGGAAACCGGGAGAACTGCGGGCGCGCAATCAAGGGCAAGCTCCGGATGTAGATGGGGTCGTCTGGATCCGCAATGCCCCGCAGCGCTGGAAACCCGGCATGTTCGTAGAGGTCAAATATAACGCCTTTCGAGGCTACGACCTGATCGCGGCACCATCACCTTGAACGCGCGGTGCGACGCCTGCACACTTACTCTTCTATCCGCACAGGCGTACCAATCGGAAGGTACGCATATAACTCCTCAACCTCCTCATTGATCATACGAAGGCAACCCGCGCTCTCTTCATGACCAATGCTCTCGGGCTCCCACGTGCCATGGATCCCGTACCCACGAACCCGCGGTGTCTCTCCTGTCGCCTCGATCGACATCCAACGCGTCCCCAAAATGTTGTCCGGGTGCCCGAAAGGGACCTCGCGGCCATCCGCAGGCCACCACGAAGGCTCTACCAGTTTCTCGTTGATTACAAATGTGCCAACAGGCGTTTTGCCAAAAACCCCCGTACCCACCCGATAGCGCTTGAAAAAGGCGCCATTCAAATATACTACCATGTCCCGTCTCGTCTTATTGGCCACAAGCGCAAAATCTCCCGTAAAAACGCGCAGGCGATCCCCGATCCGGATCCGGTTCGGATCCGAAATGCCATTGCCACGCTGGATTAACTCCACCGTCGTGCTGTGCCGACGAGCAATGACCCCCAATTGATCCCCACGCCGGATCACGTACTCAACCTTTTCGGGCATCGGACGCGGCGAAAAAATCAGGGCAATATGGATCGCCCCCAACGGCTGCTCAATTTGTGCGCGGATCGTGCCATCCGGGGCCAGCGCAAGCGCCTGCTGATAGAGTTCGCGGGCCGCCTGTAAGCGATCCGCCGCGCGATGCGCTTCGGCCTGCGCAATCAAAACCGCAATATCCCCAGAAAACGCTACAGAAGGGGGGGCGGCTATCGGCGCGCGACGCGCAGCAGCAGCGGGGCGCGCCGGCTTGGCAGGCGTCACGTCAACGTCTTGTTCGGCGACAACCGCATCCTCCGCAACGGTGGGATCCACAACCCGACGCGGACGCCGCACAAAACCAATGACAGCAAGCACTACCAGCACAAAAACGACAACCGGAAGCCAGGGGCGTCTGCGCGGGGCACGGTAATTACTGAATTCCTTGACTTTCATACTTGGACCCTAACACGGAACCCCAAATGGAATCACGACAAAAAAACACCTATAAACCAAAGATGGTGCGAAAGGGTACCGGGTGACCATAACGGCGCGCTATTGTCGTCATTTCCCGCAAGTAGCGTCGATCCCGGGTCTGGGTATACAACGCGATCAGGCTGTACATCTTCTGCTGACTCCAGCCTTTACGAATCGTAGCATCGGCTTGTGGTGTCGGTAACGGCAGATCGAATACCATGTCGCTGCGCTGAACCCCCGCCCGACCAGCCGCATGAAAGACGAGACGCTCCTCGGCACGTGCAAAGCGCCCATAGATCACAAGGGGGCGGTCAAGATAGAGGTTACCAGGGCGCAAGGGATACCCCTCTATCTCGGTATCGGCACCAAAACGCACACGCAAATCCCCCAATACAGGACGACTCACCGAACCAATTAAATCCACGAGATCATCCGGAATATCCCAGCGACCGGCCTGCACATAGCGCGCTTCCCCCATGTTGAAATGGCTGAGCATATCCAGCAAATACCGATTCGCATAATCGGCCAGCCCAAGCGTGAAAATTGACATTCTTCCAGCATTCTCGTGCGTAAATTGGGCGATCACTTCTGTGCTATCGGTCACCCCACTGTGCATGAGGCCATCGGTAACCACAATCACAATCGCCGGACGGTCAGGGTCTGTTTCCAACGCGAGGATGTCGCGCATGGCAGCCAGAAAGTCCGTGTTGCCCTCCACGGTCATATCGTCCAAGTATTGTTGGGCCTTCGCATCGCTTTCCGCACTCCGAAAAGCCCAATCGGGAAATGCGTAGGACGTGCGATCCACAAACGTGGCAATATTAAAACGATCTTGCGGGGTGATATAGCGAAAACCACGACGAAATCCCTGTCGGCTGAAATGTAGCCGCCGCTCGGCAATCGTCGCCGAGGTGTCTTGCACCAATAAGACGTCCTTGGGCATCACTGGCAGGACTTCAGCCCCCGCCCGTTCAATCGTCAACCGGAAGTACCCATGGGTTTCACCCGGCAGCATATAGGTCTCCACCTGCGCCTGTAACGTGCGCTCAATCGGGGCCACATCCGTAATCTCTTCCGGCGTCTCCTCAAAAAGCTCAGGCTGGTCCGCGCTTTGAACAGGAACTTCAGACGGCCCCGTATCCAGCATGGCTGTCGGGGTAGACAGCGAACCCGATCCGCGCGGAACCTGTCCAACCTCGGGGAGCGAAAACTGCGTGATATCTTCGGAACGCACGGGAATATCCGCTGTGTCAATCGGAAGCACAATGTCGGGCGCTGCCGGCATACGATGTATCGCCGGTATTTCCCGACGCGGCAAGGGCAAATCGGGCCCCGTCACCGCTTTGGTTTCGATGGCAATAATTTCCTGACGTGGCTGCCACGCTGTTTCCAGCGGCGGCAGTTCGGCATCTGACAGAACGTCCAGATCCAGCTCGACTTCCGGGGCGCGCAACGCGGGCGGTTCGATCGCGGCGGCATCCGGCGGCATTTGATGCGCCTCCAGGGATTGTTCCAGATCTACTGCCCCAGCGCCTACTGCCTCCAGAGCGCGTAGGGCTTCCAGTATGGGCGCGGTATCCCCCTCATACGTAACCCGATCAACCGAAACCGCATCGAAACGGCGGACGGGCACTTCATAGGCACGCCCTGTCAAAAACGAAAAATCCACCTGCGCGGCCAACCAAGCCATGGCGCCATGGATCACCACCGACAGCAAGGCGGCTACGATTGCCACCACCCAGTGACCGCGCATGGTATCGTCCAGGTCCCACCCCCTGAACCCATCGTCGGGTTCCGGTCGTATGCCCCTTACTCTCCCCATGCTTCCCTCGCTTTCCGCGTCCATTCGCTCTCGGGGTACCGCGTACCCATCTCTGAGACAACTTTGGCTACATCCACCGCGCGCCCTTGCGCATCAAACGATGTAGCAGCGAGATAGAGACTCTCGGGCACAAGCACAGGGTCATCATATAAAATACCGACACTAAGAAAGCGCCGCGCAGCTTCATCCGGACGCTCCTGGGCAAGCGCCACCTTGCCAAGGCCCATCAACGAACGTGTTCGAACCGCATCGGCCTCGCGGCCCACCGCAAGCTCCGCAACCCGGCGCAGATTGCGATCAGCAGCATCCAGCTCCCCACGCTCCAGCAACAAAAGCCCAAGCTGCAAGGCCGCCTCCCCCGCATAAGCGGTCTTTACGTCAAGTTCCAGTGCTGCGCGCAATGCCTTTTCGGCCTCCGATTCGGCCATCTCGGCCATACGCGCACGTGCCAGTAAT
>SLBU01000198.1 GCA_007126175.1 Kiritimatiellia bacterium | reverse complement strand
GCTCCCGCTACCGAAAGAAACAGTAGCACCAGGGTCAGAATGGATATAGCCAGTGCAGACATCCGGCCATTCTAGTGATATTTGTACGAATGAAAAGATCGAAATTTGGGGAATTAGCATGTCTGCGATTTGTTGCCGTTATGTGCGATCCCACCGGCTTTATGCCGGTTGGTGAAGAAAGTTTGGTGTTGTTGTGGTCTTTCTCCTTCGCAACGTTTTCCACCCCCGACATCCCGACTCTGCGAGAGGTCGGGATCGGCGGGCGGGTTTGCTTACAACCGAGTAAGGTTAGCAAGGGCTTCGCGGATGGCGGGGATAGTGGGATGGCTAAAGTCGAGCTGAAAGGGGTGTTTGGCAATCTGCTCGGGAGCATGTGCATCGGAGGCCGTAATGACCGGTATGTCGGGGTAGCGTTGCTGGTAGGCGCATGCCTGCGGGGCCAGCACTTCGATGGCATCGTAGTGCCCAGGGGGCAGGAAGCCGAGCTGGGATTCCACGCTGAAGGCCTGTCGGTTGATATGCGCCGGAATGAAGAGACCGCCCCGGCGTTGCGTTTCGTCCTGTATCTCTTGGAAGGTATGGTGGATGGCGGAGGTGAGCAGGGTGTCGATCAGTTCAACTATCATTTCGTGTTCGTCGACGACGGGCTGGTCGCCAAATCGTTCGATGTCGAGAGGATAGTCGGGTAAAGCCTCCCAGACCCATGTCCCCATCTCCAATGCTGCTGCTGGCGTATCGAACAATGCCAGCACATGGCACTCTTCTGCCGTGGTGATTTCGAGCCCGCATAAGGGCATGATGCCTGCTTCGCGACAGGCAGCGGCAAAAGCCGGCGTGTTGCGGGCAGAATTATGATCCGTAAGGGCCATGATGCCTACCCCCGCGGCAGCCGCGGTCCAGGCGAGCTTGCGTGGGCTCATTTCGAGGGATGCGCAGGGTGACAGGCAGGAGTGGTTATGGAAGTCGGCCAGCATGGTCCTAGACCTCCAGCATTTTTCCCACCATGCAAGATGTTTCGAACTGGTTGGCTTTTGTGCGAAAGAGGGCGATGTTTTCCTTTTGGGCGGAGGCGAGCATGTCGCCGGGTACAGGTCGATCGTTGCAGATGACGATGGCCTGTACGCCTGCGAGAGAGGCAACTGCGACGGTGTTGTTATGTGCCTGGATCGTAATCAGTATGTCGGAGTCATGTGCATGTGCCATTACGTCGCTTAAGAGATCGGAGGTATAGGCGCGGTTGACGTCCGCATCGGCAGAGGCATTTTGCAGGGTTTCCCAGTTTCCGGTTGTCGCTATTTCTGTGAGTTTCATGCTTCCTGCTCCTTTGTTTGTTTCTGTAGGTGTATGACTGCCTTGACGGTGGTGCCGACCCCCGGCTCCGAGTGGATGAAGAAAATATCGGAAACGCGTTTCGCATTGGGGAGTCCGAGTCCCGCGCCGAATCCTAGGGACTTGATCCAGTCGTCTGCCGTGGTGAAGCCCTCGGTTAGAGCGTTGTCGACATTTGCGATACCGGGGCCACGATCCTGTACGAGAATTTCGACTGCCTCTGGCGTGATGCGGTAGCTGATGGTGCCGCCGATGGAATGGACGACTTGATTCATTTCCAGTTCATACGAGGCGATGGCGACTCGTTTGACGAGACTGCGGTCGACGTGATGCTCCACCAGATGTTTCTTGATGGTCGTGGAGGCCTTGCCTCCATTTTCGAAGTCGTGTTTACGGGTTTGGAAGACGCGGTTGAGTGCGAGCCCCGGGGTTACTTCGCTATCGAGCATCGACTCGAACTTGGAGACTTGCTGGAGCAATCGATTTACGAGGGAGACATTGATATCGCGCACGGTAATAATGCCCGTGAGGCGTTGGGCGGCATTCAGGACGGGGAAGCGTCCGTAGGGGTATTTGCTGAAGGTGGAAATGGCCATGGACAGGGGCATTTCTTCCTCTAGGGTGACGACGCGTTCGGTCATGCAATCCGAGACGGGCATATGCAGTTTGCCCTGCTGCAGGATTTCGATCAGGTCGTGTACGCTGATGATTCCGAAGAGCCTGCCCTCCTCTGCTACGGGCAGACCGCTGACACCGTGGTCGCGCATGCGTTGCTGCACCGTTGACATCGGGGTGTCGCGGGTTACGACGATGGGATCTGCGGACATGACGTCCCGAATCGCGGTGGAATAGATCACTTCTACCAGCGTCAGCGGCGATGTTTCCAGACTCAGATCGGGCAAGCGGTTCATGCGGTTGTTTCCTGCAGCAAGGCTTGGCCGGCGGCGAGGCAGGCCTCAAATTTTGGCAATGCGGTTCCCAGTAGTGGCATTTCCAACTCCTTGGCAAGTTTGGTCAGGCTTGCAGGGGGCTGCTTGCCGTTTACCAGGATGACACCGGAGGCGCCGACCAGATCGGCGGTGCGGATCATTTGATCGGATGCCAGGGAGGTAATCAGGATAAAATTCTCGGTGTGGGCGACAAGGACATCACTCATCAGGTCGGAGGCAACGACATGCGAGACCACGGTGCTTTCGAAATCAACGGGGCCATTCATAATGGTGGCATGGAGTAGGGGGGCTATTTGGGCAAGTGTCATGCATCGATTCCTTCTGGGGTGGCTGTGTCGCGCGCAGCGATGATCATATAAAAAAGTTTTTCCACTTCCAGTGCGAGATTGACGTTCTGGATATGGCAGTCGGGCGTTGGCTTTATAGGGACGGCAGCAAAGTTCAGGATTCCATGAATGCCATACGCACGCAGATTTTCAACCATTTCCGGGGTTGCCTCTTCGGGCACCGCCAAGGCAGCAACTTCGATGGCGTTATCCTTTATATAGCTTTCAAGACGATCCAACGGGTAGATGGGAATCGGGGCGTTGGGGTTGATTCGTGCTGGATCTATATCAAAACCCGCAGACACACGGATCTGCTCACTGGCAAATCCATTATGATTCATCAGTGCTGAACCCAGCTTTCCGCAGCCAATGATAATGATTTGTTGTTCCTCATCCTTGCCCAGCAGCGTGTTCAAGCGGTCAATCAACTCCTCGACAACATATCCGCCGCGACGCTTGCCGGTGATGTTGCAGGCCGCAAAATCCTTGCGCACCAAGGAGGAGGAAATGCCAATGGCATCACTTAAATTGTCCGAGAATACGCGGACTAACCCTAGAGACTTCAGCTTCTGGAGAATCTTTTTGTATTGTGACAAGCGCTTGATGATGTCGTTTTCCATTGTCTAATATGTTCCTTCCGTGTCGTATTGTGTCTTGTGTTAAACCAAATCTCCTACAAAAGTCAACAAAATAAAGATATGGCGCAACTAAACAAATGTTTTATCACATAAACAATTGAAAATATCTAAAATAAAGATTTGATCGTGTCATATTTTTGTGATAGACCCTGTTTCATTCAGAGGCGGCTATATCGATTTTGGGTAGTCCGTGTGGAGATTGATAGAGAGATTGACGATACGGCAGCATGGCTACCGTATCGCTAGTAGGAGGTATACTTTGAGCGAGGTACAGGGACAGGCGGCCGGGGTGGAAGAGGAAGATGTAAAGTTGACGCCGGAATTGATAGCCTTCATTGCGGAATGGAAGCCCCAGCCGGGGAATCTGATCATGGTGTTGCACCGGGTGCAGGAGCATTTCGGTTATATTCCTCGACCTATCGCGTTTGAGGTTGCGGAATTGTTAGAGATTCCGGTGGCGAAGGTATATGGGGTGATTACATTCTATCACTTTTTCCGTATGACCAAACCGGGGCGGCATACGGTAGCGGTCTGCATGGGTACGGCCTGCTATCTAAAGGGGGGGCAGGAGTTGATTGACGAGCTGGAGACGCTGCTGGGATGTAGCAATGGCAGTGTAACGGATGACGGCGAGTTCGGGATTCAGGCGGTCCGCTGTATTGGTTGCTGTGGTCTTGCCCCGGTTTTGACGGTGGACGGGGAAGTGTTCGGGAATTTGAAAACGGATGATTTGCCGGAGATTCTGGCACAATTCCGGGGGAAATAGTCGGTGCACGCCTCGGTCTGCGACCAGTTACACGACTTGGTACAGAATGCGATTGAGGCCGGGGCTTCGTGCGTACGTGTGATGTGGCGCGATACCGGCAGATGGCTGGAAATCTGTATTGCGGATGATGGCTGTGGGATGACGGCCGAGATGCGGGAAAGGGTTGCGGATCCTTTTTGTACGGATGGCAGGAAGCATCCGGGCAGGAGGGTCGGGCTGGGATTGGCGTTTTTACGCCAGATGGTTTTAGAGACCGGCGGGTCTTGGAATCTTGAGTCGGAACCGAACATGGGAACGACGGTCTCATTCCGGCTGGATCAAACACACTGGGATGTGCCCCCTGCGGGAGATGTGGTGTCGGCCATCGCAGGGTTGATGGCCTTCGAGGGAGAGTATGATTTGGTGTTGACGCGCGCGACTAGCAGGGGCCGTTACGAGGTGCGTCGTGCGGATTTGCGAGAAGCGTTGGGAGAGTTAGAGACAGCAACATCCTTGGGAATGCTGCGGGATTATATTGCCTCACAGGAAGAGGCTTTACAGAAAGGACAGAATCATGGGCGCCATGACACTTGAAGAATTACGCGCGTTGCGTGCGTCGAAGCGCAAGGAGCTTTCACAGCGGGATGCCGGGGAAGGCGTCACGCAGATCATCGTCGGGATGGGCACATGCGGCATTGCCGCCGGTGCAAAGGAAACCTTCCATGCCATTGTGGATGAGCTCGCCAAGCAGGAGATCAGCAACGTGGTGGTCAAGCAGACCGGTTGCATGGGATTGTGTTCGAGCGAGCCTTCGGTGGAAGTGCTCAAGGCGGGGATGCCGGGCATCGTCTATGGCAAGGTGGATGACGCGATCGGTCGAAAGATTGTTCAGAAACACATTTTAAAAGATCAACTCGTGGGCGAATATATTTTTGATAAGCCTGCGGCTGACATCATGAAGTAAGTACGAGAGGGTAACAATGAAGTACAAGCAATATGTACTGGTTTGCAGCGGGACGGCCTGCGAGTCGAGTAAGAGCAAGGATTTGATCGATGCGCTGTATCACGAGGTGCTGGCGGCGGATTTAGGTGCGGATATCCAGATTGTGAAGACGGGGTGCTTCGGGTTCTGTGAAAAAGGGCCGATCGTGAAGGTTCTTCCGGAAGAGACCTTTTATGTGCAGGTCAAGCCGGACGATGCCGCTGAAATTGTGCAGGAGCACCTCGTCAAGGGACGTCCCGTGACGCGTCTGCTGTATGATCCGCAGCAGAGCAAGGCCCACGCCAAGCTTGAGGATATTGATTTTTATCAGAAACAAGTACGTATTGTTTTGCGTAACTGCGGTGTAATTGATCCCGATTCGATCGATGAGTACATTGCCCGCGATGGCTATGTGGCATTGGAAAAGGTGTTGTTTGAGATGACACCGGAAGGGGTCATTGACGAGCTGCGCAAGTCCGGTTTACGTGGGCGTGGTGGGGCGGGTTTCCCGACTTGGCGTAAGTGGGAGTTCACGCGTCAGGTTGCCTCCGACGAGAAGTATGTGATGTGTAATGCGGATGAGGGCGATCCGGGGGCCTACATGGATCGCAGCACGTTGGAAGGCGATCCGCATTCGATTCTCGAAGCGATGATGATTGCCGGCTATACCTGCGGATCGTGCAAGGGGATCATCTATATTCGTGCGGAATATCCACTTGCCATTGAGCGCTTGAATCGGGCTATCAGCCAAGCCAAGGAATATGGGCTGATGGGGGAGAAGATCCTGGGAACGGATTTCTGCTTTGATATAGAAATCCGGCTTGGGGCAGGTGCCTTTGTCTGCGGCGAGGAGACGGCTCTGATTGCATCCACGGAGGGTGGCCGGGGCATGCCGATTCCGCGTCCGCCTTTCCCGGCGGTGAAGGGATTATGGGATAAGCCAACGGTCATCAATAATGTGGAGACCTATGCGAGCATTCCGGTCATCCTGATGAAGGGCGGCGACTGGTATGCCAAGATTGGCACGGAGACCTCCAAGGGGACCAAGGTGTTTGCGTTGACGGGCAAAATCAAGAACTCGGGACTGATCGAAGTGCCAATGGGTACGACGCTGCGCGATATCATCTTTGGTATTGGTGGCGGGATCAAGGACGGCAAAAAGTTCAAGGCGGTGCAGACGGGCGGCCCCTCGGGCGGCTTGATTCCGGAGCAGTATCTCGATACGCCGATTGATTATGAGAATCTTGGCAAGCTGGGATCCATCGTGGGCTCGGGTGGCATGATTGTGATGGATGAGGATGATTGCGTGGTCGACGTCACCAAGTTTTACCTGGATTTCTCGGTGGATGAGAGCTGCGGTAAATGTGCACCGTGCCGGATTGGGGGCAAGACCTTGTTGACGTTACTTGATCGGGTCTCGAAGGGGACCGGGACGGATGCAGATATTGCCTCGATGAAGCAGCTTTCCACGGCGATGCAGCGGGCCTCCCTGTGCGGGCTGGGGCAAACCACTCCGAACCCGGTATTGTCCATTATCCGGCATTTCGAGGACGAGCTCAACGCGCATATCAAGGATCGCCATTGTCCGGCAGGGAAATGTTCGGCACTGGTTCGCTATGAGATTGACGAGGAAGCCTGCATTGGTTGTACGGTCTGTGCACGGAAATGCCCGGTGAACTGCATTGCCGGTGAGCGTAAGCAGCCGCATGTGATCGATCAGGAACGCTGCGTGAAGTGCGGTGCGTGCCTCGAAGCCTGCAAATTCAACGCCGTTATTAAATCTTAAGTAGGAAAAGACAAGGTGGATACAATGATAAAACTTGAAGTCAATGGGATTGCGGTGGAGGTTCCGGAAGGAACCACTATCCTGAAGGCGGCCGAGCAAGTGGGCGTGAAGGTGCCGCGCTTGTGCTACCATGAAGATTGCAAGCCGTGGGGTGCGTGCGGCATATGCGTGGTAAAGGTGGCGGGTTCGCCGAAGATGATGCGTGCCTGTGCGACACCTTGCTCCGAAGGCATGCAGATCAAGACGCACGACACGGAAATCTATGATGTCAGGCGGACCGTGCTGCAGTTGATTTTGTCGCGCCATCCGAATGATTGCTTGCGCTGTGCCCGCAATGGCAATTGCGAGCTGCAGACCCTGGCCGAGGAATTTGGTATTCGGGAATTTGATTTTCCGAAGCGGTTGAGTGAGTTGCCGATTGATGACTCGACGCCTTCGATTGAAGTGAACCCGGTAAAGTGCGTTTCCTGCGGTCGTTGTGTCGCGGTGTGCCAACAGATGCAGGGCGTCTGGGCGTTGGAATTTCTGGGGCGTG
>SLBU01000182.1 GCA_007126175.1 Kiritimatiellia bacterium | reverse complement strand
GGGCCAAGTCCCAAGGGGTTGCCGAGGCGGATCGCAAGGCGAATTTCCCATCGCTGCAGGAAGCGATGCCCAAGGTATTCAAGGAATTGGATGCCATTCGCATCAGGCTCGAGAAGCATTACCGCGACATGCAGGATCTGGAGTTTACGATTGATGATGGCAAGCTGTACATGTTGCAGACGCGTAACGGTAAGCGTACCGCAGCGGCTGCCGTGAAGATTGCCACCGACCTCGTGGCTGAGAAGCTGATTTCGGAGAAGGAAGCTGTGATGCGCGTGGAGCCATCGGCCTTGGATCAGTTGTTGCACCCGGTCTTTGTGAAGGCCTCGGAAGATAAAGCCACGAAGTTGACGGTTGGTCTGCCAGCCTCGCCTGGCGCGGCGACCGGTCAGATTGTTTTCAATGCTGAGGTGGCCGAGAAATGGGCTGCCGAGGGTAAAGCGGTGATTCTGTGCCGCATCGAGACCAGCCCCGAGGATATCGGTGGTATGGCTGTGGCCAAGGGCATTCTGACGGCGCGGGGTGGTATGACATCGCATGCGGCAGTGGTTGCGCGCGGCATGGGTACCTGCTGTGTGGCGGGTGCCGGCGATGTCGTGATTGACTACAAGGCCAAGAAGCTGGTTGTCAAGAAGGCGACGCTGAAGGAAGGCGACTGGATTTCGCTGAATGGTTCGACGGGTGCCGTATATGCTGGTGCGATTGATTCCGTTGATCCGGCCTTGACGGGACCATTCGGTCAGATCATGGCCTTGGCGGACAAGTATCGCAAGTTGAAGGTACGCACGAATGCGGATACGCCGCATGATACGGCTGTGGCCGTGAAATTTGGTGCAGAAGGTATTGGTCTTTGCCGTACAGAGCACATGTTCTTCGAGGGCAGCCGTATCGTTTCCTTCCGCCGGTTGATTCTGGTGGCGGAGACGGTGAAGCAGCTCAAGGACGGATACGCGACAGAAAACCTGGATGCGGTTGAGAAGGCCGTCAAGGCAGACAGCAGTCTGACCAAGGTCGAGTCAGCTGCTGCGTTGGCTGCAATCAAGCAGTACCGTCAGGCGCTCAAGGAGTTGTTGCCGCTGCAACGCAAGGATTTTGCAGGCATCTTCAAGGCGCTCAAGGGGCTGCCTTGCACCGTGCGTTTGCTGGATCCGCCGCTGCATGAGTTCCTGCCGCACGATGCGGCCGGTCAGTCTGCAATGGCCAAGGAGATGGGGGTGAAGCCTGCCCAGGTCAAGGCGCTGGTGGAGTCGCTGCATGAGTTTAACCCGATGCTGGGTCATCGTGGTTGCCGTCTAGGCATGAGCTATCCGGAAGTTACCGCGATGCAGGTGCAGGCGATCTGCGAGGCGGCGGCGTCTGTCAAGGGTTCGAAGCCTGAGATCATGGTGCCATTGGTTGGCAACGTGAAGGAGCTTTCGATCCAGAAGGCGATTATTACCGAGACGATTGCGGCGGTTGAGAAGGCCAAGGGCAAGAAACTCAACGTGTTGATCGGTACGATGATCGAAGTTCCGCGTGCTGCGGTGACGGCTGACCAGATTGCCGAGGAGGCTGAGTTCTTCAGCTTTGGTACGAATGATCTGACGCAGATGGGTTGCGGTTTTTCGCGTGACGATGCTGGTAAGTTCCTAGGTGACTATGTGAACAAGGGAATTTACGAGTATGACCCGTTCACCGTGCTGGATCGTGATGGCGTTGGTCGTTTGGTGCAGATCGGTGTTGATCTGGGGCGCAAGACCCGCAAGAACATCAAGATCGGTATTTGCGGCGAGCATGGTGGTGATCCCAAGTCGGTGGCCTTCTGCCACGAACTTGGATTCGACTATGTTTCCTGCAGCCCGTACCGGGTGCCGATTGCTCGTCTGGCGGCAGCGCAAGCTGCGCTGGCAAAGGGTTGAGCCTGGAGCTGGTTTGATGCTGAAAAGCCCCGTGCGTTGCGCGGGGCTTTTTTTTGGGGTTGTCCGAGACGCGGGAGAGTTCATCAGTACGGATCTGGTCGGGGGGCACCCGGCGAGGGGTGTCCAATCCGCGACTTTCAAATCTTAAAACGGCCATATCAAGGGTGCCAGCACAACGGCCACCAAACCGATAACCAATCCCAGTGGAATTCCAAAACGCAGGTAATCGCCAAAGCGGTATCCGCCCGGCCCGTAAACCATCAGATTCGTCTGATAGCCGATCGGGGTCGCGAAACTGGCGGAAGCGGCGATCATGATGCACATCACAAATGTCATCGGATTTGCGTCGAGTCGTTCCGCCGTGCTCATCGCAATCGGGAAGATGAGTGCGGCGGCGGCATTATTGGTGATGATCTCGGTAAAGAACACGGTCGCCGCATACACCACGATCAGCGACAACCAGGGGCTGCCCCCTGTCATCCCCAGCACGCCCCCGGCCAGGGCGGCAGCGGCCCCCGTCACCTCCAGAGCCTTGCCCATGCCGAGAGCGGCTGCAATCACGACCAGCACATTCCACTCAATCGCCCGGCGCGCCTGCGCCGGTGAACAGCAGCGCAGCAGGAGCATCAGTCCCGCCGCCGCCATGGCCGCATGCAGCATGCTCAGGAACCCCGATGCGGCGGCCACCACCATCAGCACCAGCACGCCAAACGCCAGTGGCGCCTTCTCGAAACGATGCGGCGTGGAGTTCTCAACTGCACTGACCAGGTAGAAATCGCGTGAATCGCGCTGGCGAGGAATAAAACCGGCATGCGACTCGATCAGCAGGGTATCACCGGGACGGAGCACGATATCGCCGATTTTCCCTTTCACCCGCTCGCCGTTACGCGCGACCGCAATCACCACGGCATTGTAACGACTGCGAAAGCGGCCATCGCGAATCGAACTGCCGACCAGCGGGCAGGTATTCGAGACGACCGCCTCCACCAGGCAGCGTTCATGACGGGGCGCATCCAGCTTGAAACGCGAATCGGCAGACGCTGACAACCCCCTCTGGTTGTAGAGTTCGCGCATGGAATCGACATTGCCCACAAACACCAGCCGGTCCCCCGCCTGCAGTACCTCATCCGGCTGCACCGCCGTCAGGATCTGGCTGCCGCGCATCAGTTCCGCCAGGAAGCAACCGGGCAAGTGCCGCAAATCCGCGGCATCAATTGTCTTCCCCACCAGCGGACTATCGTCCGCGATCTGCATTTCGAGAGTGTATTCGCGCGGATTCTCGAAAACCGCATCCAGCGCACGCCGGTTGGGGAGCACACGCCGCCCTGCCAGCAGCACATAGGCCATACCCACAAGCGCACAGGGAAGTCCCAGGCGCGTGATCTCAAACATGCCGATGCTCATGCCGTCATAGCGTGCCTGCACCATGCCATTGACGACCAGGTTCGTGCTGGTCCCGATCAGAGTACATATCCCGCCAAATATCGATGCGTAGCTGAGCGGGATCAGCAACTGCGAGGGCTGAATACGAATGCGCCGTCCCCACTCGGTGACCACCGGAATAAACATCGCCACAACAGGTGTGTTATTCAAAAACGCACTCAATCCAGCTACCGGAAGCATCAATCGCAACTGCGCCAGACGATGGCCGGCCGGACGTCCAAGGACATGCGAGCTGACCCAGGACAGTCCTCCCGCCTCCTGCAAACCGGCCACCACCGCATACAACAGGCCCACGGTGATCATGCCCGGCGAGCTGAATCCGGCAAGTGCATCCTTCGCAGTCAACACCCCCGAAAGCAGCAACACACCGAGCCCGCCCATGAAGACAACATCAGCCGGCAATCGCGAGAATACGAGGCTGGCGAACATGCAGGCGATGACGATCAACGTCAACAAGGCAGGCCATCCCGCCTGGATCAACATATCGAAAGTATTCATTTCAATACGTCTCCAGCACCGAGTGGTTATGACCACGAGAGGTCACATGGTACCAACCACCAACTACAATCTTACGCAAAGGACGACTCATGCAAGCAAGCTAATCGATACCAAAAACCGCGTCAACCTATTTTCGTATTATGGCCGGGTGGCGCAAGGCACTGCGGAACAGCGACTTGCGCCCCGAAGGCCCGGATGTGCGGGACTGCATGCTCCGGACTTCGACGATGCGTCAATTTCGGGGCTCAATCACGCGGCCGAGTGCTCGCTGTTTACGCTTCGTGCCGTTGTTACCTTCGACTACGCAAGACTCGCTTACGGCTGGTGGGAGGTAACCGTTTAGCGGATTTCGGTTGGTCTACGAAGTGTCGCTTGCGGGGCTATGGGGAGCGGGGAAGAGCCTGCTGGCGGCGCTGCGCGCGTGGGGTTATTCGGAGAGGAGATCCTGGATGTCTTCCCAGGAGAGGGTTTCGGGGAGAGTGCTGGCGGCATTTTCCACGGTGGCCTGAATGACGGCTTGTTTGCGGCGCTGCATGGCGAGGACTTTTTCCTCTACGGTTCCCTTGGTAATGAGTTTGATGCTGTAGACGGTGCGTTTTTGTCCGATGCGGTAGGCGCGATCGGTGGCCTGGTTTTCGACGGCGGGGTTCCACCAGGGGTCGTAGTGTACAACCATGTCTGCGCCGGTGAGATTCAGGCCGGTGCCACCAGCTTTGAGACTGATCAGAAATAGGGGAATCGTGCGATCGGTATTAAAACGATGCACTTGCTCCATGCGGTCTTTGGTGTTGCCATCGAGATAAGAGTAACGCAGATCGCGTTGATCGAGTTGTTTGCGTATGAGGTGCAGCATGGATACGAACTGGCTGAATACCAGGATGCGGTGTCCGCCATCGATGGCTTCGTCGAGAAGTTCCATGAAGAGATCCAGTTTGGCGGATGGTTGCCCGGCCTGGAGGGCAGGCATTTTGAGCAGGTCGAGGTGGCAGCAGGCTTGCCGCAGGCGCAATAAGGTGGCGAGAATTTGCAGTTTGGCCTGTCCGAAGCCACGCGTGGAAACCAGATCGGAGATTTTGCGGCGCGAGCTTTCGAGCAGTTCGTGGTAGACGAGTTTCTGGTCGGGGGAGAGTTCGCAGGTGGCGATGCGTTCGAGTTTAGGGGGGAGGTCTTTGGCGACATCTTTTTTCAGACGTCGGAGCAGGAAGGGATGCAGTTTGCGGCGCAGTTTCGCCTGTTGCGCTTGGGCTTCTGGGCCACCATGCGCGATGGGAAGTTCGTAGCGAAGCCGGAATTGCTGGTGGTCGCCGAGGTAGCCGGGCATGAGAAAGTCCATGATCGACCAGATGTCGGCCACGCTGTTTTCGACGGGGGTGCCGGTAAGCACGAGGCGGTTGCAGGCCCGGATTTGTTTGGCGGCCTGGGCGTTGCGGGTATTGTGGTTTTTGATATGCTGGGCTTCGTCGAGGATGACGGCGGCAAAGCGGTGTTGCAGGCAGTGCTCGATATCGCGTCGCAGGAGTGCGTATGAGACAACGATGAGGTCCTGTTGGGGGGCTTGCTCCCACAATGTCTGGCGCTGGGTGCCGGTAATGGCGCAGGTGCGCATGGTGGGTGCAAAGCGTGCGGCTTCCTCGATCCAGTTCTGTACCAGGCTGGTAGGGCAGACCACCAGTGCGGGGGTGCCTTGTGCGGCGGGTGTGGCACGTTCCATTTGCAACCAAGTCAGCGTTTGCAGGGTTTTGCCAAGGCCCATTTCGTCGGCGAGCAGTCCGCAAAAGCCCTGCTGTTCGAGATACGCGAGCCACTGGACGCCATCGCGTTGATAGGGGCGGAGGATGGTTTGCAGATGTGCGGGCAAGGTGAGGGGGGCGGGTGGTTCGCTGCGGTTGGCGCGGCGGGCCTGTTGGCGCCATTGTGGTTCGGCTTCGAGATCGACGCCATCGAGTTTTTGGAGGGCGGCATCGACATAGGGGGCGTATAGGGAAGCGAGGCGAAAGCACCCTGGGGCGGCATCGCGGCTGCCACAATCCTCAAACACGTCGAGCATGTCGGTTACGGCGGTTGTGTCGATGAGGATGGTGCGGCCTTCCTGTTCAAGGGCGGCTTCGCCTTTGCGGAGGGCATTGTGTATGTCGGCAGGGCGAATGGTTGCACCGGCGATATCCTCGAAGTCAAATTGCACATCGAACCAGCGGTCATCGTCGGTCTTGTGGATGTGGACGACGGGTGTGGCGTAGGAGAGGGACTCGGCAAATGGTTCGACCCGTCCGGTAAGGGTTACGTGCCAGCCGGCCCGGCGTAAGGCGGGTAGGGCGCTACCGAGAAAGTTGAGTACGTTGCGAGAGCCGACGATGGGGGTGAGGGAATCGCCGGTTGCCCCGGTGAATTGCCATTGGCGCAGTTGCAGGAGGGCTTGTTGTTCGGCCTCGGGATTGCGGACGGTATAGCGCATGACATCTTCAGGATCCGGTATGGCGAAGTGCTCGCGTTTGTCGGGTTTGGCAGCCACGAGGGAGATGGTGTTGTAGTTGGCATAGAGGGTGGCGGATAGCGATGCGGGACTGCCTTGGACGGCGATGTGAAAAGTGGGTGTGGCGGGGTCGATCGTGAACAGATCCAGGGTGAGATAGGTTTGCAGACCGACTTTACGTTGCAGCAAAGGGACTTCGCCGCGCAAGAAGCGAAGTACCTCGTCGCGTGCGATCGCGAGGGGTTGGTTGTAGGTGCTTTGGTAGGGTTCGGGCAGAACGTGTGCCAATTGCCAGAAGTGGTCTGCGGTATAGACCCAGCCGGTGTGCGTATCGATGATGTAGACGGGGTCATCGCCCGGTGGCAGGAAGGGCGGGGTCGTCTCAACGCGAAGTTGCAGGCAGCCAGTTTCGGGATCGAGGTCGAGGGTAACGTCGGATGCTACTTTCTGGTCATGAATCAGGATGGGGTTTCCATCAACATCCTCAATGGTTTCGCCCGCTTGACAGGCGAGGATACTGATCCAGTCTCTGCGGGACATGGTCAGACGGGCGGGTACGGGCCCTCCGGCGATGTCTTCCAGCGCGAACAGGAGCGTTTGATCGGTTTGGGAAAGCCCCAGTGTCGTTGTGGTCGGTACGCGGTCGATGGGTACCGCGTCATTTCCAGCCTGAATATGGATTTCCAGCGGAATGGCATTCGCTTGTATCCCATCCATCCAGGCGGGGTCGAGCGTGATGGCAATGGTGGCGGGAATCGAGCCTGGGGTGCCGCGTGGAGCTCGCTTGATAAAGCAGGACTCATCAATGGCTGCCAGTCGATCGGCTTGTTGTTGTTCGGCTTTGATCTTGCGTTCGCGTTCAGGGTCGCTGCTGCGGCTGGCCACCCAGAGGCCCAAGGCAATCACGTGGCTGCAGATCATGCCGCGTTCGCGGTTGGCATAGCAGGGGCAAGCACTTTCGATGTTACCATCGCGCAGGATACGAAGGGATGTGTTGAATTCGCGATGGTTCTGCAAAAGGGTGCCCTTGATG
>SLBU01000124.1 GCA_007126175.1 Kiritimatiellia bacterium | reverse complement strand
CCGAGAATATTGCCTGAACTCTGAACCCCTGAACACTGAACACTTACAACGCTTGGAATTGGCGAAACGCCATGCTATATTATCGACTCAGTTACTCAAACAATCTCCGATTAAGGAGCTAGCAATCCTTATGGGTGACCCCTTTTTGTCATGTGGCGGGTAGGATGATGTAGACTTTGTCGTGTAGTCGGACGTGGTGTTTGCAGGGGATGGTGACCCAGGTACCTTTGGGGGCGTGGTTGAGAGAGTTTTCGTCGTGGCGCATATTGGTGACGGTGATTTCGACAACGCCGGTGGTGGGGCCGTGAATGGATAGGTTGTCGCCGATGGCAAGGGGGTGTCCCTGGATCTGGATTTGCACGATGTGTGCTTGCTGGTAATAGTTGAGAACGATACCGACGTGGTGTTTGCGCGAGGTGGCTTGGTTGAGGTCGGTGTCGGCGAATTGGTCAGAGCCGGGGCGCCCGTAATAGAGTCCCGGGCTAAAGGGGCGATGGTAGACTTCGGCACATGCGGCGGTAAGTTGCGCCACGAGCTGCGGTGTGAAGGTGCCGGAACGGACGGCGGCTACAGCCGTTTTGTATGCCGTGACAACGGTTTTTACGTATTCCGGGTTGCGTGCCCGTCCTTCGATTTTGAATGCGGCGATCCCGGCGTGCATGAGTTTGTCGACAAAGGGCAATGAACATAGATCTTTGGCGGAGAGCAGGGTGTGTGGTTCGACGCGGAAGGCGGCATCGGCGTTATCTCCCTCGCGCCGTTCCTGAATGAAAAATTCGCGTCGGCAGGGTTGTCGGCATTCTCCGCGGCTTGCGGAGTAGCCGTATGCTTCGTGCGAGAGCAGGCAGCGTCCTGATACAGCGAGGCAGATGGCCCCATGCACAAATGCCTCAATGGGAATATCGGCTTGGTGGGATATTTGGGTGACTTCCTCGAGGGTACATTCGCGTGCGAGGACAATGCGGCTGGCGCCTTGTTGTTTGAGAAAGGTAGCCGTGATGCTATTGGAGCAAGACATTTGGGTTGAAATGTGAAACGGGATGTGGTGTGCCTTGCAGGCAGCAATGGCGGCCCAGTCGGAGACGATTGCGGCGTCGATATAGGGTTTGGCAAAGGCGAGTAGATTCTGGCATGCAGGGATTTCGTGTTCGTAGATGATGGTGTTGAGGGTCAGGTAGAGGTGTACGGCGCGTTCACGGCATCTGATGGATGCATCCGGGAGGGTTGCGCGCGTGAAGTTCCGTGTGGCGCCCTGCCGCATGTTGAGGGTGTCGAGCCCGATGTAGATGGCGTCGGCGCCGGCATCGAGTGCGGCTTGGAGTGCGGTCATGTCGCCGGCAGGGGCCAGGATTTCGGGATGGGTATGCATGGCTATTGATATAAAGGTGCGGGATGTTTCGGACAATGAAAAACGGGTCGTGCGTGGGCGTGAAGGGTGGCGCTGTGTATGTATGCGCTGGTGGTGGAAAGCTGGTTTGGGTAAGGGGCTGGCCGTGGGAAACGTTTTCTTGGGTTATGTTTTTGCGTATAACTGTAGATGTTGCTGGATGGTTTGCTCAATCGGAAAGGCGTTGCATATATGGGTACGGGCGGCTTGGCCTAGCTGTTGGCGTAAGGCGGCATCGTGGGTCAGTCGGTGGATTGCTTGAGCCAAGTCAGCGGGATCGCCGGGTGTCACGATGAGTCCGGTTTTTTCGTGTTGGACCATTTCGGGGAGTCCGCCGCAGTTGGATATGATTGCGGGCACGCCTTGGATGAGGGTTTCGATGATTGATTTGGCAAAACCTTCGCGCCGTAGTGATGGCATGACAAAGAGGTCGCATGCGCCCATACGGGCGGGGGCGTCGGGGATGTTGCCGAGCAAGTGTACGCAATCGCGCAGATGGGGGTTGCGGTGGATTTGGCGTGCGGTGCGTTTTTCGACCTTGCCGGCTACGAGCAGGTGGATATCGGGGTGCTGTAGGCGGGAGATTGCGAGCAGTAGTACGTCGAGTCCCTTGCGTGGGCGCCATTGCGCCGAGGTGCCAATAATGACTTTGTCTTCCGGGATACTATGCGTCTGGAGCAATTGCGGTCGCGACCAGGCTTGATACCAGGCTGGGTCGTGTCCCTTGTAGATTCGTACGACTTTCCGGGGCGGCATGTCCAGTTGTAACAAGGAATCACGGACTGCATCACAGACACAGACGATGTGTTCGACCCGATCGTTGAAGAATGTGAGCCGTGCTTCAGGGTTCCAAGCCGAGATGTTGCCGACAATGCCACGATAGGTAATATGCCGGATTTTTGTTCCGCTGGTAGCAAGGAGGCTATTGATCAAGGCTTTTTTATTGAAGGTATGGATGATGTCGGGTGCATGGGTTTTGACGGCGGCGCGGATGGTGCGGATGCTTCTGCGGTCGACACGGCCCTTGAGATGGATGTTTTTGCATGGGACGCCTGCTTCGCGCAGGATTTCGAGATTACGGCTTTCCATTTTGCACAGCACCAGCAGTGCGATCCCGGCGTGCTGGAGGCCTGCCAGTAAATGGGCTTCGGGGAGATCAACATGGGATAGAATGGCTAGTACGCGCATAGTGATTACTGTGTTGCCGTTGTTACTATTTTTGCGAGCTTACGTTCTGTGTCTTTTCGGGTACGTGTTTTGGTGTTTGGCAGCGACGAAGATAACATGCTACAGTTGGCAGCACGATGTTTATTTTAACGGCTGTATGAGGGGGGGATATGGCAGGTGCGAAGCAGCGCGGCGGGATGAATGCTGAGAGCGAGGTCTGGCAGGCAATCACGGCTTTTGAGCAGATTCTGGAGGTAATGCCTGATGATCGTTCCTCGCTGGAGACGTTGTCGCATGCCTATGAGCATGTGGGGGATCGTGCGCGGGCTTTGGATTATCTTCTCCGGCTGGCAGGGGTGGTGCTTGCGGAGGGGGATGTCGAGACCGCCGTCCACATACGCGATCGGCTTAGCGAGTATGCCGAGACGGGAGAAGAGGTCCGCTCGATGTTGGAGCAACTGGAGGCATTGCCATCTGCATCTGCGGCGGGGGGAGAGAGCGCCGCCCACGTGCCGACGCCCCGCATGGCCCGCGATGATGAGAATCCTGCGATGTTCCGGGTGACGGATGAATTGGCTTTTGCCTGGAAGCTTTTCGAAGCGGGGGAGATTTCGCAGGAGGATTATTCTGCGGTGGCGCATGATCTAGCGGAGCTTTCGATCGATCCGCATCTTGCAACGGTTTCGGTGCTGCATGTTTTGGAAACGCGTGCGTTCAACGGTCTGGAGCGGGTTATGGGGTATGCCTCGCGCGACACGAAGACGCCGCTGATTTCGTTACAGGCTTATGAGGTTGCGCCGGAGAAGGCGCATCAGCTTGACTTGGAGTTCATGATACGTCGGGGTGCTGTGATCTTTGGTGGTGTTCTGGATGAGTTACTGGTAGCGGTACTGAATCCGTATGATGCGCATTTGCGTGAGGATGTTGCTCGGCAGACGGGATGTACCTGCCACTTTTTTCTGGCATCGCCCAGTGAGTTTGATTCCTTGATGAGTGTGCTTAAGGCAGCCGTGTAAAAGGATTGCATGAGGGGCAGGGAACAACAGCAACGACGTGCGGCTGCGTTTGAAGCGGTGGTGCATCATTATGAAAGCCGCTTGTTGCGCTATGCCACGAGTATTGTGAACAATTCTGATCTGGCCCAGGATGTGGTGCAGGATGTGTTTATCCGGTTGTTCCGGAAGTGGCGCGAAGGGTTCGAGCCGAGTGCGGCCTTATCGAGCTGGTTGTTTCGCACGACGCATAATTGTGCTGTGGACCTGATTCGTAAGTATGAGCGCCGTCACCGAGTGGAGCAAGCGCACCAGGAGGAGCAGCCGGAGGCGGTGGCATTCAATCCGGCTGGGGAGGCTGATGCGGATGCCCAGCGTGTGGCGAGTGCTTTGGCGGGTTTGCCGGCGCGTGACCGTGAGCTGATTGTTTTGAAGGTGTACGAGGAGAAGTCCTATAAGGAGATCAGTTCGATTACGGGGTTGTCGGTAGGAAATGTGGGATATATCCTGCATCATGCGATGCGCAAATTGGCAGATGCGTTGGGACGTGAAGGATGAAGTTGAACAAGAAAGCGCAAAAGCAAGGTATGGGGGTAATCGCCTGTGAGGAGATCCGGGCCGCCTTGCCCGCTTACATGTTGCGTGAGCTCGGCGAGAAGCAGAGCGTGCTGTTTCATGAACACTTACGCTTATGTGACGCGTGCCGGCAAGAAGCGGCTCGCTACGAGAGGATGCACGCGTTGTTGCGGGCACAGCAGAGCGATGTACGACAGGAACATGCGGTGTTGAGCGATACGCGATTGGCGCGTCTTCGGTTTACGGCGATGCATCCGGTCTTTGATTGGGTCTATTTCCGGCATCGTTTGGTTTCCGGCGCTTGTGCTGTGGTTCTGTTATTGCTGTTATTGTTGCTGCTGCGTAACTATGCCTTGTTCCGTGAACCCGCGCCAGAGGAGACGATCCCGATCTGGCGCATGATCCGGAGTGGTCGCTTGCCGGAGCTTGTAGAAGAGGCAGCACGGCAGTACGCGGCTCCGGATGCTGCCGAGCCGGGTGCGGGATCGGCGGCAGCGGAAGGGGCACCATGAGAGATTTGCCGCTAATTGGGATCACCATGGGGGATCCTGCGGGGATTGGTCCGGAGCTGTGTTTGCGTATGGTTGCAAGTCCGGTTCTGGGTAAGGTATGCCGGTTGCGGATCTATGGGAACAAGGGGGTGCTGGCAAGGGTTGAAGAGGCTCTCGGCGTACCGAATCTGGCGTGCGCGGATGTTTGGGATGATCCTGCTCTGGATGCCGATGCCGTGGTTCCGGGGCGGGTGCAAGCGATTTGCGGGGCGGCAGCGGAGCGTTGTGTGGCGCGGGCAGTCGAAGATGTCAGCAAGGGAGATCTAGCGGCCATTGTTACGGCTCCTTTGCACAAGGCGGCGTTACATGCTGCCGGGGTTTCCTACCCAGGGCACACCGAGATGCTGGCGGCGTACACGGGAGCGCGCGAGATTTGTATGATGATGGCCTCGGAAGCCTTGCATGTGTGTCTGGTAACAACGCACGTGTCGGTGGCGGATGTGCCGGGGCTTGTGACGCGTGCACGGGTGCGCCAAGTGATTGGGCTGGCCCATGCCGCGATGGTGCGGCAGGGAGTGAAGGTGCCGCGTATCACGGTGTGTGGTCTCAATCCGCATGCGGGGGAGGATGGAGCGTTTGGGCAGGAGGAGCAGCGCACGATTGTACCAGCGGTGCAGGAAGCGCGATCGAGCGGTTTGGACGTGCAGGGACCGCTACCGGCTGACACGGCCTTTATCCCGTCGGTACGGGAGGCAACCGATGTGTATGTGGCCATGTATCATGATCAAGGGTTGATCCCCTTCAAGATGCTAGCCTTTGAAACGGGAGTGAACGTAACGTTGGGGCTACCGATTATCAGGACCTCACCGGATCACGGAACCGCCTTCGATATAGCTTGGCGCGGGGTCGCGTCTGATCGCAGTATGTTGGCTGCTGTGCAGTTGGCGGCTCGTTGGGCGAGGGGTTGACACAGACAGTGTAAATGGCATAGGCTATCGCGATATAGCAAAAAAAGAGGATAATTTGGAACGGGTCCAGACGCCCGGCTGTATTACAGCGGGGTTGGGTTGGTACAGGCATGGTTTGAAAGGTGGTTTTGTGACGACGACGGAGTGTTTGCTGGCAGTGCAGGAGCAGGATTTGATCATCTTGCGGATCGAGACAGAGTTACAGGATATTCCGGCTCGGAAGGCGCGCGAGCTTGAACGCCTCGCGGGTCACAAGGCCGCGTTGGCGGAAGCGGAGGCCAATTTACAGGGTTCGCAGGCGTTGTTGCATCAGCATGAGCTGGAGGTGCAGAGCAAGAAAGAGAAGATTGCCAAGTTGCGCACGCAGCAAATGAGCTTGAAGACGAACAAGGAATTCAAGGCGATGTCGGATGAGATCGAGGGGATTGAGCGTTCGATCCGCCGTGATGAGGACAATGAGATTGTGATCATGGAGAAGATCGAGTCTGCGCGGGCAGCGATGGTTGAGCAGAAGGCGGCGCTGGATGCCGAGCAAGCAGAAGTGGATGAGGATAGCAAGGTATTTGATGAGCGTGCCCAGGAGCTGCAGGATGAATTGGGGGCTTTGCAAGCCCGTCGCGCGGAGCTAGCGGCTGCTGTGGATGCCGCTTGGTTGCAGCGGTACGAAGCCATTTTGCAGCGTCGTCGTGGTGCGGCACTGGTATCTTGTGAGGGGGGCGTGTGTGGGGGGTGTCACATGGCGGCTCCACCGTACCAGCAACATGCGGCGCGCAAACAGCTTGAAATGGTGATTTGCGGTTACTGCGGACGTATGCTATATTGAGGGTTGACTGGTAAAGGTGTTCGGTCGCCTTTTGGTTTCCTTCGGGAACCGGGGGGAGGAAAGTCCGGACTCCGTAGGGCAGGATGTCCTGGTGTAGTGCCGGGAGGTTTCCCGTTGAAGCGGGAAGGACGGAAAGTGCCACAGAAAAGATACCGCCACGCGCTTGTCGTGTGGTAAGGGTGAAAAGGTGGTGTAAGAGACCACCGGGCTTAACCGTGAGGTTGGTTGCATGGTAAACCCCATCCGGAGCAAGATCAAATAGGGGATGTGAGAGGCGGCCCGTCTCGCTGCAAGCGTAGGTTTGCAAGCATTCCGGGTTGATTGCATGAGATAAATGACCGAGCTGCAGTTGCTACGGTGGCTGCGGTAACAGAATCCGGCTTATGACCTTTACCAGTCACTTTTTTCTACTCATGGTGCATTGGCGCAAGCTCGCGACCGTCTTTTCGGTTGTGTTGTTTTCGGTTTTGTTCTGGCGGGTGGTTCGGTATACCGAGCCCTATGGTGCGCGTGTGCTCGCGCATGTACGGGTTCCCGCGAGGCAGGAGATGGATTGGGATTCTCTGCAGCAGCATGCTGCGGTGTTGCGCCCAGGCGTGTCGGTGGTGGAGCCTGTCGCGGGCATTGATTGGGATGATTACCGGTTTGCCGGGACGTTCTTCCTTTATGCGCCTGTCGATACCGACGAAGCATCGTTGCGTCGTGCGGTTGTCAGTTATCGTCCTTCGCAACGCCAGTATATTGTTTCGGAGGGGGATCGTATCGGGCATGCGGAAGTGATCCGGATTGGGGCGCGGGCGTTGGTGTTGCGTGTGGGGGATGAGGATGGCGTGCTGGCGCTCGGGGGGGGAGAAGCGGGCGCGGGTGGGGGTATGCGTCGTCATGATGCGTCGCAGCCGCCGGGTGGTGTTGGGGTGGGGTCGACGCGTTTTGGGGAGCAGATGGGGGCGGGGGCATGG
>SLBU01000128.1 GCA_007126175.1 Kiritimatiellia bacterium | reverse complement strand
GGGTCGATATCGCCAACATCAGTCGCGCACAGCATATCCCGGCAACCCCCAACCGCACATACATCATCGGCTTGCGACAGAACATTCCAGATGTACTCCCCGCCGCACTATCGCATACTGCGGAACTTCGCATCCTCAACACCCTTTCGGTGGCAGACATCCTTACGATCCTCGACCGGGAGATGCAGTTCAGCATCGAGGAATGGCGCGCCCTGGCAGGCCGCTACGACCTCGAAATCACGGAACTCAATCATGAACGCCGCCGCTGGGGACGCTTCGGCCCCCCCCGCCGGTACCGGCAGCAGGCCCCCCCGGACCCACAAGGATCCACAACCGAAACACAGCCCGTGCACCGATCCCCCGCACTTCGGCAGCAGCCTGAAGCCGAAATCCTAGCGCCCACAACAGAACCCGAAACCGAAACACAGCCGCAAGATGATCCCCCGACCGAACCCATTAACGAGCAGGAAGCGTTGTTCGAGTATCTCCTGGGATACGAGCCGACACCCCTCGAGCCCGTGCGCGAACCCGAAACCCCCGCTCCCGTACCCGAAAAAGGGGCGCGCACTACCCTTCCGCCCCAACCAGAGGCAGAGGATGCCCAAGGCGCAATGGAAGAAGATTTCCCTGTCAAATAACAGGATCCCTCACTCCCGGATCTGGCCACGTCCCTGTACCACGAATTTGTACGTGGTAAGTTCTTCCAGCCCCATAGGACCGCGGGCGTGCAGCTTGTCGGTACTGATACCAATCTCAGCGCCCATCCCGAACTCGGCTCCGTCCGTGAATCGCGTCGAAGCGTTCACATAGACAACCGCAGAGTCCACCCGCTGCGTAAAGTACTTTTGTGCCGCCTCATTCTCCGCGATGATCGCATCCGAATGGTGCGAACCATATTGATTGATATGCTCCACCGCCTCCTGCAAGGAGTCCACCACCCGCACCGCAAGACGTAAATCCAGATACTCGGCATACCAGTCCGCCTCGGTCGCCGCATCCATCTGCGGCACAAGCGATTGGCTCCGCGCATCGCCACATAACGAACAGTCCCTTTCCTGTAGACGCGCAGCCAGCATCGGCAGAAACGTGGCCGCCCGATCCGCATGCACCAGCACCGTCTCGATCGCATTACATACCCCCGGGCGCTGGCACTTCGCATTTTCCACAATCGCCAAGGCCGTCGTCTCCTGCGCAGACTCATCCACGTACACGTGACAAACCCCTTTGTAATGCTTGATCACCGGCACACGGGCATGCTCGGTTACCGCGCGTATCAACGCTTCCCCGCCACGCGGAATCGCCAGATCCACAAGCCCTTCAAGCTGCACCAACTCGCGCACGGCCTCCCGATTCGTAGTCCGAATCAACTGCACCGCATGCGCAGGTAGCCCCTTGCTCAATCCACCCTCCACTAGCAATTCAGCCAGCACGGCATTCGTATGGCGCGCCTCTTTCCCGCCCCGCAAAATAATCGCGTTCCCTGTCTTTAGACAAAGCCCCGCCGTATCGACCGTCACATTCGGCCGCGATTCATACACAATCCCAATCACGCCGATCGGCACACGCTGCTTGATGATTTCAAGCCCATTGGGCCGCAACCACCGGCTCATCATCGCACCCACGGGATCCTTTAACGCGGCTACATCCCGTAACCCCGCAATCATACCATCGATCCGCGCTGGATTTAACAAAAGACGGTCCAGCAGCACAGGCGATAACCCCGCCGCCCTACCCGCCTCCATGTCGCGCGCATTTTCGGACACAATCCGAGCACGATTCGCATCCAAACGCTCCGCCATCGCCGTCAAAATCGCATTTTTCTTGCGTGCCGCAAAGCACGCCATCTCACGCGAAGCCACCTGGGCTTGTTCGCCCATCCGCACCATCTCTGCATGTAAATCCATGTCTATCCTCCTGCACCTCAAAGTGCCGACGGCACCACCAGGGTACCGGCATCTTCCCCGGAGACCACACGCCCCAACACCCCGGCCTGCAACCCGTTGGCGATCACAACGGCACACCCGCTGCCGGCAGCCAACTGGGCCGCACGCAATTTGGATCCCATCCCGCCCTTCGAGAGACTCTCCGTACCAACCTGTACCAGCGCCAAGGTCTTCCGCGTTACCCGATCCAGATAGCGAACCCGGCGACTTCTACCAGGGGACGCCGGCTCACGGACCCCATCAACCGTTGTTAACAACACCAACAAATCCGCACGAATCAACTTCACCACCAAAGCAGCCAGATAATCGTTATCCCCAAATGCCAGATCCGCCTTTAACTCCTCGTCACTCACCACATCGTTCTCATTGATGATCGGTATCACCCCGCGCCGCAGCAAAGCCTCAATCGTGCGTCGCGCATTCGCCTGGCGCAACCGATGCCGAAAATCCTCATGCGTCAACAATACCTGCCCCACCATGAGACCCTTCGCAGTGAAAAGTGCGTCATAACGGGACATCAACCGGGTCTGCCCTACCGCCGCCGCCATCTGCACCTCAGGCAATAACACCGGACGACTTTTCATACCCAACGCTTCCATCCCGGCACCAACCGCGCCAGAAGTAACCACAGCAACCTCATGACCGCGCTTGCGCAATGCCGCAATCTCGTCGATCAGCGCCGTCATCCTACGACGGTCTGGACGCCCACTCCGTTGCACAAGCACACGACTACCAATCTTTACCACGATCCGACGCGATTCCGACAACCCGGCACGGTGCTTCAAAGAGGCTACTCTCATGATGCTCTCCTGATCAACGCTTATGCGCAGCCGCAACAGCACGCTGTGCCTCACGGTCAGCCGTCTTGCGCTTCAAAACTTCACGCTTGTCCGCTGCCTTGCGACCTCGACATATCCCTATCTCAACTTTGACTTTCTGACGACGAAAAAAAAGCTTCAGCGCGATCAGCGTGTTCCCCTGCTGCTCGGCCGCAGCTTGCAAATGCCGGATTTCCCGCTTGTGCAAAAGCAACCGCCGCGGGCGGTCCGGCTCATGGTTGAAACGATTCCCGAAGCTGTACGGCTCGATCTTTACCCCGTACAAAAATGCTTCCCCTTGCGATACACGCACATGATTACCAAGCAAGGTAACATGCCCCTCGCGCAACGACTTCACCTCGGTGCCCTGCAACGCAATCCCCGCCTCAAAACGCGCAAGAACCGAATATTCATGAAAGGCTTTGCGATTCGTCGCAATCGTCGAACTTTGCGCGGTCATGGCGCACAATCCCTACAACAAGCCTGCGGCGGACGACGGATTCGCCACCCGCTCAAAACCAATCTTGCCCTCGGCGATTTCCCGCAAGGCAACATCTGCTTTTTCTTCGCCCACTTTGGGCTTCACATAGGGGCGATCGCCACTGTTGAGCTGGCGTACGCGTTGTGACACCATGTTAACAAGAACCGGAACACTGGGTATGCGCTCCTTAGCGGCCTCTATCAATGCAATATTCAATGGTACCTCCGAGAGTGATAATGAAACGGGGCGCAGTGTATGCGCCCCGTTCCTGTTCGTCAACCTTAATCCATGGGCTACATCATGCCGCCCATGCCACCCATGCCACCCATGCCGCCCATATCACCACCACCCGGTGCGGATGGGGCCTTCTCTTCGGGCAGATCGGTGATCATGCACTCGGTCGTGAGCAACAACCCGGAAATGCTGGCAGCATTCTGCAATGCCGTCCGCGTCACCTTGGCAGGATCCAGCACACCAGCCTTGATCAAGTCCGTGAACTCGCCCGTGGCTACATTGTACCCATAGGAGGAGTTCTTGGCCTTCTTGACCTCAGCCACGATCAAGGCACCTTCCTTGCCCGCATTACGCACCAGCGTGCGCAACGGTGCCTCCAGTGCACGGCGGATGATGTCCACACCAACAGCCTCGTCACCTTCCGCCTCGATCCCATCCAACGACTTCTGGGCATTCAGCAAGGCAACGCCACCACCGGGCACCACACCTTCCTCAACCGCAGCACGCGTGGCATGCAACGCATCCTCAACGCGAGCCTTCTTCTCCTTCATCTCGGTCTCGGTCGCAGCACCCACGTTGATCACTGCAACCCCACCTGCCAACTTGGCCAGGCGCTCCTGCAGCTTCTCACGATCATAATCAGAAGTCGTATCCTCGATCTGACGCTTGATCTGGCCCACACGCCCCTGAATGTCAGCGGTCTTGCCAGCACCTTCAACGATCGTGGTGTTCTCTTTTTCCACCGTGATCCGTTTCGCACGCCCAAGATCCTCGAGCGTTACGTTCTCTAGTTTGATACCAAGCTCTTCAGACAGCATCTTGCCACCCGTCAGAACCGCAATATCCTCCAGCATAGCCTTGCGACGATCCCCAAATCCTGGTGCCTTCACCGCACAGCACTGGAACGTGCCACGCAGACGATTCACCACCAATGTGGCCAGCGCTTCGCCCTCCACATCCTCGGAAATGATCAATAGCGGCTTACCAGCCTTGGCCACGTTCTGAAGCAACGGCAACAGATCCTGCAGATTCGAGATCTTCTTCTCGTGAATCAGAATGTAAGCATCCTCGAGAATCGCTTCCATGTTATCCGCATTGGTCACGAAGTAGGGCGAGAGATACCCCTTGTCGAACTGCATGCCCTCCACCACATCCAACGTGGTCTCCATCGTCTTGGCTTCTTCCACCGTGATCGTGCCATCTTTGCCAACCTTGTCCATCGCTTCCGCAATGATCGAACCAATCTCGCTGTCTCCATTGGCCGAAATCGTGGCAACCTGGGCAATCTCGGTGTGCTCCTTGACCTTCTTGGCCATCTTCGCAATCGAACCGACAACCGCCTCGGTTGCCATATCGATCCCGCGCTTCAGGCTCATCGGGTTTGCGCCAGCAGTCACATTCTTGAGACCCTCGCGATAGATCGACTCCGCCAGCAGTGTCGCCGTTGTCGTACCGTCGCCAGCCACATCACTGGTCTTGCTCGATACCTCGCGCACCATCTGCGCACCCATGTTCTCAAAGGGGTCTGGCAGCTCGATCTCCTTGGCTACCGTCACACCATCCTTGGTCACGGTCGGCGAACCGTACTTCTTGTCTAACACCACATTGCGTCCGCAGGGACCCAAAGTGACTGTCACCGCACGACTCAACTTCTCCACGCCCGTCAGAATAGCCTGACGCGCGTCTACATCATACTTCAACTGTTTACCAGCCATATTGCTATCTCCTTCTTTCTTGCTTTTACACTTACCCAATCACGCCGAGGATATCTTCCTCGCGGATAATCTGGTATTCCTTGTCGTCGATCTTTACTTCGGTTCCGCCGTACTTCGGCATCAACACGCGGTCACCCTTCTTCACGTTGAACGGAATCACCTTGCCCGCATCATCCAGCTTGCCGGTACCAACCGCAACCACTTCACCCTCCTGGGGCTTTTCCTTGGCAGTATCTGGAATAATGATGCCACCCTTGCTCATCTCTTTCGCCTCGGCCGGCTTCACCAGCACACGATCACCTAATGGTTTGATCTTCATACTTCTTTTTTCTCCTCTTATGTTTCCCCGGATTACCCGGATTTGTTGAACACATACGAAAATCCACTACAAACCATCCGGCCTGCAGCGGATTTCGCAACCAACATTATTTCTCATCCTTCTCATCGACCATCTCAAAGTCAGCATCAATCACGCCATCCTTGTCATCGGCCTTGCCACCTTCGGCACTGCCCTGCCCCTCCTCCGTGGGGGAGGCCCCCGCTTCGGCACCCGCAGATCCACCGGACGATTGCGCCTGCGCATACATCTCCTGCGAGATGGCCTGCATGGCCTGATTCAACGCATCCATCTTGCTCTTGATCTCGGCCGTATCATCGCCCGACAACGCGCCCTTCAATGCCTCTATCGCTTGTTCAACCGGTGCCTTCTTGGCCGCATCCACCTTGTCGCCATGCTCGGCCAGCATCTTCTCCGTCTGGTACACTACGTTCTCGGCCATGTTCTTGGTCTCAACCGCCTCGCGACGCTGCTTGTCCTCCTCGGCATGACGCTCGGCATCCGAAACCATCTGCTTTACCTCTTCCTCGCTTAAACCGCTCGAAGCCGTAATCGTGATCTTCTGCTGCTTGCCAGTGCCCAGATCCTTGGCCGACACATTCAAAATACCATTTGCATCAATGTCGAACGTAACCTCAACCTGCGGCACACCGCGCGGCGCGGGCGGAATCCCGTCGAGCTTGAAACGCCCGATCGATTTGTTGTCGCCCGACATCTTGCGCTCCCCCTGCAGCACATGAATTTCCACGCCAGGCTGATTGTCGGCAGCCGTACTGAAAATTTCACTCTTCTTGGTTGGGATCGTGGTATTGCGCTCAATCAGCGTCGTCATCACCCCCCCGAGGGTCTCAATACCGAGCGAAAGCGGCGTCACATCCAGCAAAAGTACATCCTTCACATCGCCTGCCAGGATACCCCCTTGGATGCCTGCACCGATCGCCACGACCTCGTCCGGATTTACCCCCTTGTGCGGATCCTTACCATACAGGGCTTTCACGATTTCCTGTACCTTCGGCATCCGGGTCGAACCACCAACGAGAATCACTTCATCCACGCTCGAAACCCCCGCATCTTTCAATGCCGACCGGCACGGCCCTTCGCTACGAACCACCAACGACTCGGTCAACTGCTCCAGCTTGGAACGCGAAAGCGTCACATTCAAATGCTTCGGCCCCTCAGCATCCGCCGTGATAAACGGCAGATTGAGATCCGTCTGCTGCGAACTCGAAAGCTCGCACTTGGCCTTCTCGGCGGCTTCTTTCAACCGCTGCAATGCCATGCTGTCTTTCGAAAGATCAATACCTTGCTCTTTCTTGAAACTATCCACAAGCCAATCAATCACCGCTTGATCGAGATCATCACCGCCCAGATGCGTGTCACCGTTAGTCGCCTTGACCTCGAACACGCCATCGCCAATGTCCAGAATCGAAATATCAAAGGTCCCACCACCAAAATCATACACGGCGATGCTTTCCTCTTTCTTCTTGTCGAGGCCGTACGCCAAGGACGCCGCCGTCGGCTCATTGATA
Source organism: Kiritimatiellia bacterium (assembly GCA_007126175.1). Lineage (GTDB taxonomy): Bacteria > Verrucomicrobiota > Kiritimatiellia > UBA8416 > UBA8416 > T3Sed10-140. The sequence goes on along the minus strand of SLBU01000128.1, from coordinate 563 downwards.
ATGCGCAGTACCTCAAGCCCTGCAATCCGACCCGCATCCTTCGTGGCCTGGCGCTGGCTATCATTGAAATACGCCGGCACGGTAATGACGGCCTGCGTCACCGTCTCCCCCAGATACTGCTCGGCATCCGCCTTCAGCTTCTGCAGAATCATCGAGGAAATCTCCGGCGGCGAATAGTTCTTGTCCTCAATCTTTACATGTGCATCCCCGTTCGGCGCCTTCACCACCTCGTAAGGCACCAGCGTGATCTCATGCGCCACCTCGTCAAATTTGCGTCCCATGAAACGCTTGATCGAAAATACGGTGTGCTTCGGGTTGGTTACCGCCTGCCGCTTCGCAGCCTGCCCTACCAAACGCTCCCCATTCTTGGCAAACGCCACCACCGAAGGGGTCGTCCGGTTACCCTCCGCATTCGGAATCACCACCGGCTCGCCGCCCTCCATGACCGCCATGCACGAATTCGTCGTGCCCAAATCAATCCCAAGTACTTTTGCCATCTCTCAAATCTCCCTTCCTTGCACAATCACTGTGCCAAAACAAATTGCCTATGCATTGCCACATAT
>SLBU01000034.1 GCA_007126175.1 Kiritimatiellia bacterium | reverse complement strand
TGAGCCGGCAGTACCACCGCACGCTCTTTTATCTCAAGGGGTTCGATTATCGCACGCATCCGCCGATTGCCCGGAAGCGAAAACTGGGGTGTGTCTGGCATGGGGTATGTTGGCTCCTGTTACTGCCGTGGTATGGTTTTTTCAATGTGGCGGTATTGGAGCGTATCCGGCAAGTTGCTGGAGGTTCGATGAAGGCGACCATTTCGGGCGGAGGTGCGCTGCCGGAGCATATCGATGTATTTTTCAATAATATGGGCATTACCGTGCTCGAAGGGTATGGCTTGACGGAGACATCGCCGGTACTGGCAGTGCGCACACAGACGAATCGTGTTATCGGTACCGTCGGCCCGATCATCCCGGAAACAGAAATTCGGATTGTGGATGTGGAAAGCGGCCAGATCTTGTATCCGGATGCTGGGGACGAGAATGCGGGGCGTATGCGCAAGGGGGAAATTCAGGTACGTGGCCCGCAGGTGATGAAGGGGTACTACAAAGACCCGACCAGTACTGGAGTGGTTCTGCTGGAGGATGATTGGTTTCGTACGGGGGATCTGGGATTGATCAATGGCAACGATTGCCTGAAGGTGCTGGGGCGGTGCAAGGAAACGATTGTACTTTCCAGTGGGGAGAACGTAGAGCCAGGCCCTATGGAAAGCCTGCTGCGCCAAAGCCCCTTGATCGACAATTGCATGGTCGTCGGGCAAGATCAACGCCATCTCGGTTTGCTGGTGGTGCCGGCAGAGGAGCCCCCGGCCGAAAATGGTGTCGAGACGATCGTTTCAGATGGGCAGGTTACCTATCAACAATTGGAATCTGAGGTCAGAAGGCTGATTTCGCCAGAAAATGGCTTCAAATCGTACGAGCGGATTCGCGTGATCCGGATGGTTCCGGAACCGTTTCGCATTGGCGAGGAACTGACGAATCTCTTCAAGCTGCGGCGTCACGTAATCGAGGAAAAATACCGTTCTTTACTGGATGAAATGTTTCACGTGCAGGTGAAGCGATGGAAATAGAACAGCAATTGTTAAACGTGCTTGAGCAAGGGCTTTTAGCCTTCATGATTCTGGTGATCATGTTTGGCATGGGGGCCAGCCTCACATTGCAGGATTTTCGGTTGGTGCTGGAGCGCCCGCGCGGGGTGCTCATTGGTTTTTTGTCGCAATTTGGTTTGATGCCAGCGTTGGCGTACGGTCTTGCCCGGCTATTGCATCTGCCGCCGGAGTTAGCCGTGGCGCTCGTGTTGATCGGGTGTCTGCCCGGGGGCACTACATCCAATATGTTTGCCTATTTTGCGCGTGGTTCGGTGGCCATGAGTATCACCATGACGGCGGCCTCGACGGTGATGGCATTATTCATGATGCCCATTCTGTTGAATGTATATGCTTCGGGGTTTGCCCGCGAGGTCGAGGCATCGGCGGCGGCGATGGGCGAGGGGGGGACGTTCATCATCCCGCACCTGAATATTATCCTCTCGCTTCTGCTGGTGCTTGTTCCCGTTGCGGCGGGGATGCTCCTGCGTAAAATCTCGCTCGGGTGGGCCAAGGCGGCCGAGGACACCGCCTCGTTCACGGGCATCATTGTGATCTTGTTTCTGCTTGGCTCGGTTGTGATTCGCCACGGGGGCTTGTTCCTGCAGACACCGGGCCGCGTGTATCTGGCAAGTGTCGGTATCGGGGTTTCCGGTTTTCTCTTTGGTTATGGTCTCGCACGTATCATGCGTCTGCCCAAGCGCTATTGTCGCACGATCTCCCTGGAAACCGGCATTCAGAATGGACCGATTGCCTTTGCCATTATCCTGCTTAGCTTTGCCGATCCCTACCAGAGCCAGATGTTATGGCTGGCCATTCTCTATTCCGCCTTCATCGTGATGACGTCCTCGTTCATCACGCTCTTCTACCGGCGTATCGGCACCTACGATTGGGAAGTGCATAACAATGAACGCATCCACCAGCGCTTGTTCGGCCATGACTACATTTCCCCCCTGCCCGTTCATCCTGCCGAATGAACGGGCCGCTACAGTCGGATGTCGCCCTAGGACGCTCCCAGGTTGGCATCGTACCATCCTGTGATTGCATCAAATCGTGTGTTCCCGTTTCCGCAGTTGGAGTGCGGTGTTTGTGAGGAGGGTTTCGACATCGTTGAGTCGGTCTTCGATGCGGTTGGATCGTGATATGAGAAGGGCTTGTTGCTTGAGTTGCGCGAGAGCGTGCGGTGCAGCCGCGTGGTTGAGATGCGCTGCCATTTCGGTGATGCAGTTGGGATCGGGAACGATCCAGCCGTTGTGGTTTTGCTGGATGATTTCGCTGCCGCCGTTGCAGGCGGTTGTGAGTACGGGGATGCCGGCCCCGAGGGCTTCGGCCGTAACGGCGGCAAAGGGATCATAATGGGTGGGCAGTAGGAGGGCGTCGGCGGCGGCGTAGAGGGCTTGGGAATTCGTAGATACGCCACAAAAGTGGACATAGGGGCCGATGCGCAGGTGAGCGGCTTGGCGTTGGTAGCGAGTGAGGCGTCCGCGCCCGGCCACAAGGAGGTGCCAAGGGGTGTCTGGTGCCTGCTGGTTGGCCTGTGCGAGGGTGGAAATGGCGGATGAGAGGCCTTTTCGATGGAAGTCGTGTCCGATGAAGAGCGCAACGGGGGCTTGTTCGGGGATCTGGTATTGGTGGCGGATGCGGGCGCGATTCGCGGGGGCATTGCGTGCATTGTCGTGGGAGAGGGTCGCGCCATTGTGGATGACATGTACTTTGGGGAGGGCGGTCGGGTAATGTTTGCCTAATGCATTACGCACGAGGTGGGAGTTTACGATGATTGCCTTGGTGTGATCGGAGAGGATGGCCCGCCGCTCCGCGTGGAGGTCATAGGCTCTTTTTGGACACAACGGGGCAACCCAGTTACAGGCCGCTTTCCATTTGCGTTGCGATTTGTAGTTCCAGTAGGTGGCCTCGATCCCACCGCCGGGGCGGACAACATGCGCCCCCCAGGTTTTCTGTTCGCCAAAGGTGACGTCGGCGTCGGATTGCAGCAAGGCCTTGGCCAAGGCATCCCCGGTGGCCCAGTCGCGCCGGAAGCGCGGGCGGAAGCGTGGCAAGGGAAGGGGCACGATTTGCACACCGGGCCGAGCGTCGTGTTGGAAGGTGTAGACGATGACTTGATGTCCATGCGCGACGAGATGATCTGCCAATTGGATGGCGAAATGTTCCTGGCCGCCCATTCTCCTAAAACATCTGACGCCAAGTGCGATTTTCATCTGGTTGCCTTTGCTTGCGTGTTACGATTACTGACTCTATGCTACACAAGTGATTGAGAAACGCAAATTGGTAAATGAGTGAAATATGTGGCGATGGTTCAGGCGGTCGGATCGGCGGGTATCCTTTGTGATTGCCGGTGTGCAGAAGGGCGGCACGACGGCGCTTTATGCGCAGTTGCTGCGTCATCCTGCCATCAGCATGCCGCGGCGGAAGGAGTGCCATTATTTTGATATGGCAGCCTATTTTGCGCGCCCGGATACAGGGGTTTCGGCGTATCATGCGATGTTTCCGGGGTTTCGGCGCGGGCAGCTAAGGGGGGAGGCGACACCCGCCTATGTGTATTGCCGCGCTGCGCCGCGGCGCATGATGGCGTACAATCCGGATCTGCGCGTGATCGTGCTTCTGCGTGACCCCGTTGAGCGGGCCTATTCGCATTGGCATATGGAAAAGCATCGCGGGATGGAGGAGCTGTCGTTTGGCGCAGCGATCCGGGCCGAGCCAGCGCGCTTGCGGCTAGAGCCTGAGCATCCGGTGTACTCTTATATGGATCGGGGTTTTTATGCACGGCAGTTGCTGAATTTGTGGGAACATGTGCCTCGGGAGCAGACGCTGATTGTACGGAGCGAGATGTTACGGACAGCGCCGGAGGAAACAGTTGGGACGGTATGCCGGTTTCTGGGGGTTGCGCCATTCTCCCCTGAGGGCATTATACGGCAGCCGATGTTTGCGCAACAGTACCGCCATCCAGTGGATGCTTCGCTGCGGGCCGAGCTTGGGACAATCTTTGCGAGCGATATTCGGCGGCTGGAGGACTTGCTTGGTTGGGATTGTTCGGGATGGTTGTGTGGTGGGGCAGGTGAGTGAGATGGGTTACCGGGTGTGGTGGTTCTGAAAGGTTTCCCAGTTGGCGTGCATGCGATCGTAGCGATAGCGCATGGCGTGCCATGCCAGGCCCCCTGTGCCGAATTCCTGCTTGAGGGCTTGGTGGATGTGGCCTGCGTGCGGATGTTTTTCCTTGCACATGCGTCGCATGATGCGATAGCGATGCCGGTTCCGGAAGGGCGGAGGGCTGTAGCGCGTGTAGATTTCCAGTTCTTCAAGCCTGTGCAATGCGAGGCTACGGTTGTGCTCGGTTTGCTGCTGGGGGTGTTTTCGGAAGGCGCAGAGCGGTTCGGCAAGGTAATACAGATCGCCTTGCTGCAGGAGGTGCAGCCACATCTCGAGGTCTACAAATTGGCGCATAGCGGGATCGAAGCCGCGCGTGGCTTGCGCCTTGCGGAAGAGCACGGCGGAGGGTTCGCCGATGGAATTGAGATTTTGCGGTACGTGCTGCATGAGGTGTTGGCGCATCCAGGTTGCCGCGGGTATCGGCATGCTGTTTTGCGCCAACGGCGCTTGCCTGCCGATGGTTTTTGTGTTGGCATCAACGAGCAGGCGTTCACTGGTGATAAGTGCGATGTGTGGGGCTTGGTCGAGTATGGCAACCATACGGCTGAGCGCGGTTGGCGTGCGTAGGATATCATCGGCCATGAGGAGGCGGATGTATGTACCGCGGGCTTGCTGCAGGCACCAGTTCCAGTTCTCGACCATGCCTTGGTTTGTGGCGTGGCGGTGATAGCGGATACGCCGGTCACGGCGGGCGTACGCACGGCAGACATCGTCCGAGTGATCCGTGGAGGCATCATCGGCCAGTATGATTTCCATCTCGGGGCAGTCTTGCTGCAGCACGGAATCCAAGGCTTCTGGGAGGAAACGTGCATAATTGTAGTTGGGAATCAGGACGCTCACGCGCGGTGTTTTCATGGCTCGTATCCATATTGCCGGAGTTGAGGTGCGTGGGCTGCGGCAAAGGCTGCGAGCTCGGGAGATTTCTGGTAGGCGAAAGCGCGGGCAGTCTCGAGGGACAGTTGTCGATCCAGGTGAGAGGGTTCGGGTAACTGGCAGAAGGTAAATATGCGGGGCAGGTGTATTTGTGGTTCAGCGAGCAGTTTTTCGTATGGGATTACGAGGATATCAGCAGGATATTGGGATTGGAGGCATATTGCGGCCTCCTGGTATTCCTGCCAGAGGCTGAAGGCAGCATCGAGGGAGAGGCAGCGGGCGGAGCCGGTAATGAGGCGTTGTGCTGCGGGGCCTTTGGCGGGGCGCCAGCGCTGCCATTCTGCGGTTGCGCGCTGTTGGAGGCTGGCGGCAACGTCCACGCCGTGCCTTGTCATGATCAAGGCGCGTGCTTGCGGGAATACGTGTTTCCAGATGGGGAAGGTGAGGGTGTTGCGTGGATCCTTCCAGCCCCAGGGGTGTGTATAGGTGAAAAAATCGGGTGCATGGAAGCGCTTGCCGAAGAACGCATGGCGGGCATAGGGTTCTTGCAGGGTTTGTTTCAGTTGTGCGGCGGCGGTGGCTTTGAGGGGGTTGATCCAGGGGTGCCAATGGGAGGGGTGATCCCATCGGCAGCCCGCTTGCAGCAGGAGCCATTGGTTCCATTGCAGGAAGAGTACGGATTCCCCGTTGGGGTCGCGGTGGCAGCCGGTCTGGAGGCCTGCGTTTGTGAGAATGTCTGCGAGCATGCTGGTGCCGGAACGGTGCATGCCTGCGAGCAATATAGGTACAGGTTGCTCAGTGGATGATTTGGTGGTCATACAGGCTCCGGTAGCGGGTGTCTTCCGTGTAGAGTTGCGTATGGTTGCCTTCGGCACGCAAGCGGCCCTCATCCAGCAGGAGAATACGCTCAGCCAGGCGCAGGGTACTGAAGCGGTGGGCAATAATCAGCACGGTTTTGCCTTTGATCAGTTCCTGGAGGGCCAACTGCACGGCCGCTTCGCTTTCGGCATCGAGGGCCGAGGTGGCTTCGTCGAGAATGAGAATTGGAGCCTGTCGCAGAAATGCGCGGGCAATGGCGATGCGTTGGCGTTGTCCACCCGATAGGCGCAATCCGCGTTCCCCCACATGCGTTTGGTATCCTTCGGGGCAGGCCATGATGAAATCGTGGGCATGGGCCAGGCGGGCGGCTTGCTCGACTTCGTTGTCGGTTGCATCCAGGCGCCCGAGACGAATGTTGTTATGGATAGTGTCGTTGAACAGGAAGGTTTCCTGGGAAACAATCGAGATGTGGTCGCGCAGATCGGCCAAGGCAAATGTTCGGCAATCGATGCCACCTATGCGGATGGTGCCTTTCTGGACATCATAGAAGCGCGGGATCAGGTTGGCGATGGTGGTTTTTCCGGAGCCACTGGATCCGACCAGGGCCGTAACAGATCCTGCGGGTAGGGTAAAGGATAGGTCCCGCAGCACGGGCTCGTGCTGGTAGGCAAATTCGACCTGGTCAAATTGTATGGCAGGTTGGGGATCGCCCCATGCGACGGGGTCAAGCGTTTCGGGCACCGCATCCTCCGCCGCAAGAATAGCCTGGATGCGTTCGATGGAGGCTTGTCCGCGCTTGATCAGGTTGTGGATGACGCCGAACTTTTTGAGGGGTTCGTAGCACATGTACAGGGCCGACATGAGTGGTAGGACGGTGGCCAGTGAAACCTGCCGGCGGGCCGCGTGGTAGACCGCCAGTGAAACACCGCAAGCGGTAATAATTTCGATGCCGGGTGCGAGCATCTGGCCGTATTTAACGGTTTTCATCGTGGTCGTTGCGAGTCGATCGAGACAGGCTTGAAAGCGGGAAATCTCGTGTTGCTGGAGGTTGAAGGCCTTGACTTCGCGTACGGCCCCGAAGTTTTCGTGCAGGACGGTGCCGATATTGCCGGCACTGGCTTGTTGCTGTTTGGCGCGGCGGAGGAGGTGTTTGCCGATGAGACGCATGGGGAGCGCGCAGATGGGTACCACCGCCAATGCGAGGAGAATAAAGACCAATTCGCGTGATCGGATGGCCATGAAAATCAAGGCAGAGAGGGCCCCGATGAGGGTGACGGGTTGGCGGATGAGGTCATTGGTGGCGGTTGTGACGACCATCTGTACGGCGGCGGTATCATTGGTGACGCGCTGCATGAGGTCGCCCGTGCGATGTTTCGTGAAAAAGACGGCAGGTAGTTGTTGCAAGCGGGTGAAGAGCTGCAATTTCAGTGCGTTCAAGACCTGGACGCCGCAGTATGCGGAGAGGTAATGATTGGCAAATCCGCTGAGGCCACGGAGGGTAAAGGTGGCGGGCAAAAGCAGCACGGCACCGACGAGAACCCACGGTGTCGGCGGGGTATCCCCAAAGAGCACGGGAAAGATCCGGTAGGCGAGGAACGGGAATCCGAACCCACCGGCCGCGCCATAGATGACACCACTGAGCAGTGCAACGGCAAATGCCTTGCGCACGGGCCAGAGCAGGGCGAAGTACGGGCGATATCCGCGCAAGTACCCGCCGGTAGATTCTCGGTGTTTATTTTGCATACGGACTTGATACTCCGTGGTGGAGGTCTTTGCAAGAGGTTGTTTTTG
>SLBU01000112.1 GCA_007126175.1 Kiritimatiellia bacterium | reverse complement strand
ACCGCCCGAAACGCCAACCTCAAAGCCGTGGGCGTAACCTGGGGCTTCCGCGACCGCAAAGAACTTCTGGATAACGGTGCCGACACCATCATCGATACCCCACTCCAACTCTTACCACATCTAGCCTGATCAGCCCCATTCGCGTCTACGGGTCTCTCGTACCCAAGCAAAGCTGTCCCGCATGTCGGCACGATCCGCCCATATCCCCAGAAAAGGCTCGTCACGGAGAGAAGAAGCAGGTTGTTTTGGCTTCTTTGTCGCGTGCCTGTCCCGTTGTCGAAGAAATACTATAAAATCAAACACCTCCCGCCGTGCCTCGGCAGGAAGTTGCGCCAATTCGTTGGCCAGTGCAAAATTGGCGTTATCAGTCGTCTTCATTTCGATTTCTCTTTTCCACACGGTATCAATAGAAACATGAGCATCTTGCTTCTGATGAGAACTGAACCACGCGCTAGGTAAACACGCAAGCGGATTATTTTTCCCAATGATCGCCGACAACGCCTTCAACCATCCGATTCGATGATATATTTTCGCCAGAACAGCCTTTACGACACCTGTTGTGGCGGAATATAAAATATATATATAGCCAAAACAGGATTCGTGCGGTATGTTTTGGCCATGAATAAAGAAGTGACGGCATTACAACCGACACCTGCGGGACTTACCGGGCGTGTACCCGAGATGCGAAAGCTAGCGTTGGCGATGGCTTCCGGAGAGGCCGAGTTTGTCGCCATCTACGGTCGCCGCCGCGTGGGCAAGACCTATCTGGTGCGGGAGTTTTTCGGGAACGCCATTCGTTTCGAGTTGATCGGTATGCACGGCGTGACGCTGGCCGATCAACTCGAAAACTTTGCGATAGCGTTGGGCCAAGCCAAGGGGTTGCGCGAATCGTTGCAGCCCCCCGATTCCTGGCGTGCAGCGTTCGAGCAGCTTCAGCGTCATATTGAAGCATTGCCGCCACCTGCGGCGAATAGCAAGCATGTGGTGTTTTTGGACGAGATTCCCTGGCTGGATACTCGTCGGTCTAGGTTCTGTCCGGCACTTGAACATTTCTGGAACAGTTGGGCGTCCCGTCGAAAAGATATTCTGCTCGTGGTCTGCGGTTCCGCCGCCTCTTGGATGGTGCAGCATCTTATCGCGGCCAAGGGTGGTCTCCATAACCGGATTACCCGTAGGGTTCGCTTGCTTCCCTTTACACTTGGTGAGACAGCGGCGTTTCTCAAGTCGCGTGGTATCGATCTGACACCGTATCAGGTGATTGAACTGTATATGGCATTCGGCGGAGTTCCCCACTATCTGAAAATGGCGGAGCCAGGGCTCTCTGCGTTCCAGATCATAGACAATGTTTGCTTCGCGTCGCAAGGCGAACTCCGGGATGAATTCAACCGTCTATATGCATCGCTTTTCGACCACCCGGAAGAACATCTGGCCATCGTGAAGGCACTGGCTGCCAAGCGTGAAGGATTGACGCGTAACGAATTGCTGGCGGCGACGGGACTGCCGTCAGGAGGTGGCACAACCCGGCGACTGAACGAACTCGCCGAATCCGGATTTCTGCTTGTGCGCATTCCGTTCGGGCGAAAGGAAAAAGATGCACTGTATCGATTATCGGACGAGTTTTCGCTTTTTCATTGTGCCTGGCTTGCCCCGCTAGGCAAGAGAACCCCGGAAGACGGATACTGGATGAAGAAACGGCAATCTCCTAAATGGCGCGCCTGGTCGGGGTACGCCTTCGAGGGCATCTGCCTCAAACACTTGCGTCAGATCAAGGCAGCCCTGGGAATCAGCGGGGTGCAAACTGCAGAAGCACCTTGGCGCCATCGCCCTCACGCAAGTGAGAACGGAACGCAAATCGATCTGCTGATCGAGCGGGCCGACGAAACAATCAACCTCTGTGAGATGAAATTCTCGGAAGGCACGTTTACCATTGACAAGCGGTATGCCAGCATCCTGCGGCATAAGCGCGACACGTTCTGCCGTGAATCTGACACGCGAAAAAATGTTTTCATCACCTTTATCACAACACATGGTGTTGTCGACAATGCCTACGCAAAAGAACTGGTCGCCAGTCACATAGACGCCGAAACCCTGTTCAAGCAATAGATCCACATCCCGGGCAAGGCAAGTTGTAACTTTACCATCAGCGCAGCAGTAACATTCCTTTTGGGCACACGAGAACGGCGACGAGAATGGATTACGGGTAGGAAATCAGAATCGTCAACCGAACTCCCGGCAACTATACCCACACCGCCGGGAGAGGACGCTGGCGAAGGCGATCACGCTCAACACTCACCTGCATAGGCAAATACGGCTTGCAGTGATTCATCCGTTAAGCCGGGATAATTCTCCAGCACCTCGCGCATACTCCAGCCGTTGCCAAACAACCGCAAGATGAAATCAACCGATAAGCGCGTTCCTCTTACAACGGGCTTTCCCAGCAAAACAGCGGGGTCGGAATGGATAATCCCCCGCCAGTCAAGCTGCGTTCTTTCAGCGCTGTCATATCGGGCGCATCTGCGATTTGTTGCATGCAACGGCTTGACTTTTGGATTGCCTTGCGCACTATGAAGGCCATGTTTACCTTTTTTCTTAAACGCTGCCTGACGGCGATACCGGTACTCTGGGCAGCCGTTACCATCGCCTTTATTCTGGTGCGCTTGGCGCCGGGAGGTCCGTTTACCGACGAGCGCGCCTACCCCCCGCACACCCTCGAACAACTCAATCAACACTACGGGTTGGATCAACCCCTGCCCGTCCAATACATGCGCTATCTCGGGGGTCTGTTGCGTGGTGACCTAGGCCCCTCGCTTACACAAAGCGGACGCAGTGTAAACGAAATCATCGCAACGGCATTCCCCATCTCCCTCGAACTAGGCGCCTGGGCACTACTGGTCGCACTTATCGTGGGGCTGCCTGCCGGCATCGCCGCGGCCCTGCGCCCCGGCTCCTGGCTCGACCATACCACCATGGCATCGGCCCTCGTCGGCATCTGTATTCCTCCCTTTGTGCTGGGCCCCCTGCTCGTGCTTTTTTTCTCGCTGCAACTCGGCTGGGTGCAAGCCTCCGGTTGGAATGCCGCGACTGATCGCATTCTGCCATCGATCACGCTCGGAATCGTGTATGCCGCCTATATCGCCCGACTCGCACGGGCCGGACTACTGGAAGTTCTTCCGCTGGACTACATCCGCAGTGCCCACGCCAAAGGACTGCATCCCATCCGCGTCATTGCCATACACGCACTCAAGCCCGGCATTCTCCCCGTTGTTTCCTTTCTCGGCCCCGCCATTGCTGGCCTGATATCCGGTTCCTTTGTCATTGAAACCCTCTTCCACATTCCCGGCCTCGGGCGCATTTTCGTCTCCGCAGCCTTCAATCGCGACTATACCCTCGTACTGGGCTTGGTCGCCTTCTACGCCACCCTGGTCATCGCATGCAATATGATCGTCGATATATTGCTCGCACTCCTCAACCCGCGCATCAAGATCAAGCCATGAATCTACGCCTATCAGATCCTGCCCGCCATATTGCCCGGCGTTTTTTCCGTAACCGGATGGCGCGTGTCGCACTTGTTCTGCTCGTGCTCCTCTCTGTCATGGCTATTGCCGCGCCCCTGCTCTCGCCCTACCCCTACGACTTCCAGGATCTGGACCTCGGGCCCGTCCCACCCCGGCCCGGACATTGGCTGGGTACCGACGACCTCGGCCGCGACCTGCTCACGCGGCTTCTCTATGGGGGTCGCGTATCCCTGGCCGTTGGTATTGCTGCAACCCTGGTGGCACTTGGAATCGGCGTAAGCTACGGTACCCTATCCGGCTATGCCGGCGGACGCACCGACAACATCATGATGCGCATCGTCGATGCCCTCTACGCCCTGCCCTTTACCGTCTTCGTGATTATCCTGATGGTCGTCTTTGGCCGCAACATCCTGCTGCTCTTTGTTGCCATTGGTGCCGTCGAATGGCTCACAATGGCACGCATCGTCCGCGGCCAGGTGCTGGCACTCAAGGAACAAACCTATATCCGTGCCGCCCGCGCACTGGGCTTCTCACACCTGCGCATCATGATCCGCCACATGATTCCCAACATGATCGGCCCCGTCATTGTTTACACCACCCTGACCATACCGCGCGTCATCCTGCTCGAGTCCTTCCTCAGCTTTCTCGGCCTCGGTGTACAGCCCCCCATGAGTTCATGGGGGCTCTTGATCCGCGATGGTGCCCGTGCCATGGAAAGCTATCCATGGCTCCTCATTGTGCCCGGCACAACCCTCTGCCTCGCACTCGTCGCCCTCAACACCATCGGCGATGCCCTGCGCGATGCCATGGACCCTCGCCATACCCCAAGATAACCCGCAACTACTGTGCCGCTTGCGCCGCCGCTTTCAGTGCGCGAATGTCGGCCGCCGGAATCAGCATCATCTGCTCCACTGCGGCACCTACGCGCCAGCCGGCAAACAACACGCCCTCGCCAGGCCCCGCAACAACCGGCACCGGGGCAGCTTCGAATTGCTCGAGCACCTGCATCCAAGCGATCAGATCAAACCGCGCCACCATATAGGGGGCAACCGGTGCACCGATCCGTTCCAACAGCGTACGGCTTGTGCTCTTGCCGCCTCCCAGCAACTGCATCGCTTGCGCAATCCCGGCCTCAGCGCCAATACCGAATGCCAGACCTTCCGAGGTCGCAGCATAATCATAGCCCGAAAGAAACATATCCAGCACCTGCTTGAGCGGGGCAAGATCCGCTTGATCCGCATCGGGGGCCCCCGCTTCCCGCAACTGCTTCAAAAAAGCCTCTTCATCCAATTCCACGCTCCAGCGATAGACCGTTTGGTCGTTCACAACCCGGGCCACCGGGTCAGACACCTTCATCCCGGATGCGGCCATCTGCTTCTGATACGTCTCACCCGTACTCAAGGCAATCATCTGCTGCAGCAGGTTCTCGGCATCTGGCACCCGCACGCCTCCAAGCATGGCAAAGGAGCCGGCATCGCCCATATTTGCAAACCAAAAGGTGGGAGCCCCCACAGTAGCCATCGAAGGTTCAAACATCGCCCGCACCAGCGCAGGATCCATCGCAAACTCTTCGGGCACGGTCTGCATCCAGGATAGATACATATCCAGCACCGACCGCAATATGTCCTCCCGAATCGAGTAGGCACCCGCAACCGCCCCAAACAAGCGGTCTTCCTCTAACTGTGCCACCCACGTAGCATCCACAGGCTGTAGCGACTGCACAATGGCTTCCAGTGCGCGCCCCGGCTGCGGCAGCATGCGACTCCGACAAACCAAACCTTGCTCAGTAATCCCGATACCCTGTTGGAACGAGGCCACCTGCGCCAGTCCCCGCCGATAGAATCCCATGCCCTTCTGCAGCATTTCGCGCTGCTCGGCATCAGCCGGCATGGTCTCCAACGCCAGCGCTTCCAGTTCCCCCAGAATTTCGACCAGCGTCGCAGGCGCAACATCCAACCGAATCAACCCCGGAACGACCGGCAGCACCGCCGGAATACCGGTTTGCAATGCCAGATCCAAATCCTGCACCTTGCGCCCGATCAAAAGCTGTTCGCCCTGCATCTGCGCCACACCCTTGGGCGTGACATAACGGCCATCAACCGCATCCGGAAGCGTCGCACCCTGCATTGCCAGCAATCCCCCCAGAAAAACCTCGGGGGCGACAGAAGGGGTCAACGAAATCACAACCCCGACCTTATCCTCCCCGCCCGCATACACATGTATCCCCACAGGTGCATTCTTATCGATCTGCGCAAATCCCGGTATCATCATACTCATTATCATGGGAGCCGAACCCAGCTCAGGTGCCTCGAATACCTGTGCCGCCTGCAACAATTGCGTTTGCAGTGCGCTTATGCTCTCAACATAGACCGAAGCCAAACGCGTCCCCGCAACAGCCACCTGCCCGAGCAGTCCCACACTCAACGCCACCACCACCAAATACCGCTTCATCATCGTCCTCCTTGTGATTCCATCCTGCACCCCTAACTGCCCGACAGGCTCGTACATCCCGCCCCAAAAGTCAAATCCTGTTCGTCTCCCTGACCAGCAACGCTTTTTTATTTGGGCTGCACCTGATATCATTGTAGTATTCCCGAGAAAAACCTCTACCATCAGAATGGGATACAGACCTATGCCAAAACATATATACCGCCGCGCGCTACTTTTGTTCTTGCTCACGCTCCTGCTGCCAGCGGGGGCCACCGCCGAAACGGCCCTCCACTTTTTTGCGGGCCCGGCCGCTCCACGTTCCTGGACAGGTCCCGGGCTGCCCGCCCTCAAACCAGTAGAGAACCTATACCGTGGCAATCGCGGCCTTACCATGCCCCTACCCATGCAGCAACTACAGAATCGCGCCTATTGGGATGCCGCAATCGAACAGGATCTGAGCCCATGGCGCGTAATCGCATTCGACATTCAGATCGATGACCCCACCGCCGTCAATCGCGCCGCCATCTATTTTCGTAGCGGCGACGGTTGGTACGGGGGCTGGTTCGAGATCGAAGGCACCAACTGGCAATCCATAACGCTGTCCCGAGCCGACTTTCATCCCGAGGGCACCCCTGCCGGCTGGAACCGCATCAGTAGCGTTCGTATTTCCTTCTGGAAACAGGATGCACGCAACACAACCGCTCGCATCGCCAATTTTCGTGCCACCAATGTACCGATCCTGATTCTTCGTAACACCGACGCGCGGGGCCCCAAACCAGACGATGCCGCCTTTGCCGATCGTCTTGTCGAGCGCCTTCAGCTCTGGTTTCGCCAGTACGGCATTGCCGCCGCCATTATCACCGACGACGAACTCCGTGCGGCCCCACCCGCCAAAGGCACGCGCCTCCTGCTATTGCCCTACAATCCCGTCTTGACCAAACAGGTGTCACAGCGCTTGGAAGCCTTCACCCGTCAAGGCGGCAAACTCATTGCAACCTATGCCCTCAACGAGACCATTGCCCCCCTACTCGAAATTGATCGGTGGCAGTGGATGCGGGCAGAGCCATCTGATGCCTTTGCCTTCCTGCATTTTGCAGGCGGCACCCAACATGCCTTACCCGAACGCGTGGCCCAAGATTCCTGGAACATCAATCGCCCGTTCAGCACCACCGCCCGCGTATTGGCCACCTGGCAAAATGGACAAGGCCAGGACAGCGGGATTCCGGCAGTCACCCTCGCAACCAATGGCGTCTATATCGGACATGTCCTCACCAATATCGGTCGCCAGGAAAAAATGCGTATGCTGATGGCGCTTATCGCGCTACTCGTACCGGATCTGGCGCCCCAGTTATCGGCGGTGGCCCTCCAACAGGCAACCACGTTACTGGATCATAGCGACTGGGACAGCGCACGGGCCTTCATCCTGCAGACGGCACGCAACCATCGCCAGCACCGCCGCATTGCCCCACAACTGGAAGAGATTGACCACGATATGCAACGATTGCAGCAACGGATCGCTGCACTCTCCTATCCGCAGGTTGCAACCCATGCCGCCAACCTCAGGCAGCGGGTACAGTCCGCCTATTATACCGCATTACGTTCGCGCAACGCCGACCGCAAAGAATTTCGAGGCGTCTGGGCCCATGATGCGGCTGGCATCCGCGGCCTGCCATGGTCCGAGAGTGTGGCAGCGCTCAAGGCTGCGGGCATCAACCACCTATTTGCAAACTTGCTGTGGGGCGGCGCCGCCTTCTATCCCTCCGAGGTTCTCCCGACCGTATCCGGGCAACATGATTTTGCCCGCGAAGTGACGGCAGCAGGCAAACAGCATGGCGTCAAGGTGCATGCGTGGATGGTGCTCTGGAGCCTGCAGCATGCCCCCGACGACTT
>SLBU01000078.1 GCA_007126175.1 Kiritimatiellia bacterium | reverse complement strand
TCGACGAGTTCGGGTTTGTTCTTGAGCAGCGGGAACACGGCGGCTTTGATGGGGGCAACGCGTGGGGCAAATTCCATGACGGTGCGTGCTTCATAGCCTTGTGGTGGCTGTTGGCCGGGTTCGGCGGGTATAATATCGTTGTTTTCTTTGCCGACCCATTGTTCCTTGTAGGCATTGCACAGGATGGCTAATGCGATGCGGTCGACGCCTGCTGAGGGCTCGACCACATGCGGGACGAACCGTGCGTTGGTGACGGGGTCGATGTAGTCCATGGATTTACCACTGAATTCGGCATGACGGCTGAGGTCGAAGTTGCCGCGGGCGGCAATGCCTTCGAGTTCCTGTATGCCGAAGGGGAATTCGTAGGCGATATCGGTGCAGGCCGACGCATAATGGGCCAGTTTCTCGTGTGGGTGTATGTCCTGGTGGAGAGAGGATGCCGGCAGTCCCACGGATTCGTACCAGGCCAGGCGTTGCTTGATCCAGTATTCGTGCCAATGGGCATCGGTACCGGGTTCCACGAAGAATTCGAGTTCCATTTGTTCGAATTCGCGCGAGCGGAAGGTGTAGTTGCGGGGGTTGATTTCGTTTCGGAAGGCTTTGCCGATCTGGGCAATCCCGAAGGGAACGCGCTGGCGCGTGGTAGCCATGACATTGGTAAATTGCGCAAAGATGCCCTGTGCGGTTTCGGGGCGCAGGTAGGCGACGGAGGAGTCATCTTCGACCGGGCCGACGAAGGTTTTGAACATCAGGTCGAATGCGCGCGGTTCGGTGAGATCCTTGGATTTGCAGGCGGGGCAGACGATGCCATCGGGCAGCCGGAAGGTTTTGCCTTCCTGGCGTAATTCGGCCCCTTGTTCCTCGCACAGGTTGTCGGCCTTGTAGCGTTTCTTGCAGGCTTTGCAATCGACCATGGGATCGGAAAATCCTCCGATATGCCCGGATGCCTCCCAGACGCGGGGGTGCATGATGATGGCGGAATCGAGTCCGACGATGTTTTCGTTGATCTGGACGATATCGTGCCACCAGGCGTCCTTGATGTTCTTTTTGAGTTGAGAACCAAGGGGGCCGTAATCCCAGAAGCCGTTCAGGCCGCCATAGATATCGGATGTCTGGAAGATGAAACCGCGCCTTTTACAAAGCGATGTGAGTGCGTCCATGATGTTGGCTGATGTATCTTTTTTAGCTGCTGCCATGCGAGTATCCCTATCTTTCCTGCGTTGATGATGGTGGCACGCTAGGGCGTGCAGGCAAAAGTGTCAAGTTTTGCTTTGTTACGTTGCCGCTGCCACCGCGTCGAGATATTCTGCGATTTCGCGGAGTTTGGCGTCTGGATTGGTTGTCTTGAGGCGGGGGAGGCTCCCGCCGGGTTCGGTGATGGGGTCGTTGCCGCGGAAAAGGAGAAGGCGTGTCTGGCGTGTTTCGATGAGGGTAATGCCGCATTGTGTGGCCTGGTATTTGATGCGGGCAATGGCAAGTAAACGCGTGACCGTTTCGGGGAGGGGGCCAAAGCGGTCGACGAGTTCAGTTTGCAGGTCTTGCAGGGCGACACTGCTGTCAGCCTCTGCAATGCGTCGATAGATGGCAATTCGCAAGCGTTCGTCGGCAATGTAGTCGATGGGAACGCAGGCGAGGGCTTGGCGGGGGCTGTCGGCTTCGGTGGTGGCGATGAAGTCGAGGCGCATTTCGGTTTCGATTTCGGGAATGTGCAAGCCTTGCATGCGTGCCACAGCGCGTTGCAGGAGCTGGCAGTAGAGGCCGAAGCCGATGGCGGAGATGTGTCCGCTCTGGGCAGCCCCCAGGATGTTGCCGGCCCCGCGAATTTCCATATCCTTGATGGCGAGGTTGAAGCCTGCGCCAAGTCCGCTGTGACGGCGGATGGCCTGGATGCGTTCGCGTGCGGCTTTGTCGACAATGCCATGCCGTGGCAGCAGGAGGTAGGCAAAGCCCTTGCGGTCGCCGCGTCCGACGCGTCCGCGGAGTTGATAGAGGTCGGCAATGCCGAAGCGGTCGGCCCGATCGATGATCATGGTGTTGGCGCGTGGTATGTCCATGCCGCTTTCGATGATGGTCGTGCAGAGGAGGACATCGATGTGCCCGGCGACAAAGCGCTGCATGACGGCAGACAATTCGGAGGCCTGCATGCGGCCATGGGCCATCTCGATGCGCACCTCGGGCACCCATGCAGAGATTTTTTCGCGGAGGCGTGCGATGGAGACGACGCGGTTATGTAGAAAGTAGACTTGTCCGCCGCGGCGGTGCTCATAGCGGATGGCTTGGGTGATATTCTCTTCGGTTGCGGTTGTGACGATGGTTTCGATGGGGACGCGTTCGCGCGGTGCGGTGCGCAGTAAGCTCAGGTCGCGGGCCCCGGTCATACTCATATAGAGGGTTCGCGGGATGGGTGTGGCGCTGAGTGTTAGGACGTCGACGAGGGCACGCAGGGTTTTGAGGCGTTCCTTGTGTGCAACACCAAAGCGCTGCTCTTCATCGATGATGACGAGTCCGAGGTTTGCAAAGCGTACGCCGGGCTGGACGAGGGCATGGGTGCCAATGATGATGTCGATGCCCCCATGGTGCAGGGTTTGCAAGGTTCGCTTGCGCTGGGCTTGCGTTTGAAAGCGGCTGATGACGGCGATGCGAACGTCGAAGCCGGCCATTCGTTCCGAGAAGGTCTGGAAGTGCTGTTGGGCCAGGACGGTGGTGGGAACGAGTACGGCCACCTGCATGTGGTCGGATACGGCCTTGAAGGCTGCGCGCATGGCAACTTCGGTCTTGCCGTAGCCTGCATCGCCGCAGATGAGCCGATCCATGGGACGGGCGGCTTCCATGTCGGTTTTGACTTCCTCGATGACCTGGATCTGGTCAGGGGTTTCGACAAAGGGGAAGGCTTGATCGAATTCGTGTTGGAGGGGGCCATCCTTTGAAAAGGTATGGCCCTGCAACAGGTTGCGGCGGGCCTGGATTTCGAGGAGTTCGGCGGCGAGATCCATGACAGCGGAGCGGGCGGCATCCTTCTCGCGGGTCCAGCGTTTGCCCCCGAGCCGGTGCAGCGCGGTGCTGCTGCCGGCCATACCGACGTAGCGGCTCAGGAGATGGGCATGCGCAACAGGCACGTACAGCTTGGCATCGTCCGCATAGGCAATCGCCAAAACCTCCTCGGTTTTGTTGTTGAACTGGATGGTTTGCACACCGAGATAGCGTCCCACGCCATGATCCGTGTGCACCACGAGATCGCCGGCTTCCATGTCGGTAAAGTCATTGATCCTGGAGCCGGCGTAGCGTCTGGCCTTTCTGGCGATGGTGTCGGTTTGGGCCGGGAAGCGTTTGCGGCCATACAGATCGGATTCGGCCACGTACATGGTTTGGATGGCAGGGCAGGCAAACCCTTCAGATAGGCAGCCGATTTCGATGTGGAAGGGGGCAACGCCCGGCGGCATGACATGGTGCAGGAAATGGTCGCGTGTACCGATGGTGTCGAAGAAGAGGGATATATTCCAGCCGGCCTTTTTTGCCGCCAGGAGATGGGCGAGAAAGTTCTGGCGTGCGTGTGTCAATTGTGTGGTGCCACTGGTGGCGGGCAAGCGGACGGCATGTTCGATCTCGGTAAAGGCGGGCAGGGTGGTGTCAGGTTCGAGGCTTCCAAAGTCGATGGTGAGAACGTCGCCTGCTGGATGCAGCCAATGCTCCGGGTTGTTGGTGGTGGGTGGGGTGTCGTGCAAGGACTCGGCGGCACTGTGGTAGTCGAACCAGAGAATGGCTGCGACGGCCGGGATATGATCCAGCAGGGAGGCTTCTGGGCCGGCCGTTTCCTGCAGGGGGGTAAGCAGAACCGTGGCGGTGCGCTCGATCGTGCGCTGGGTGATGGGATCGAAGAGGCGTATGGATTCGACTTCATCGCCGAACCATTCCACGCGCAGTGGAAATGCCGTGTCGGCGGGCCAGACATCGAGGATGCCGCCGCGTCCGGCATATTGGCCCTTTTCGAGTACTTCGGCCTCTCTAGCATACCCGCTGTGCTCGAGAAATATACGAACACGTTCGAGGTTGGCTTGTTCGCCGACGTCCATCCGGAATGAGAGTGTACGGATTTGCCTAGGCGCCAAGGTTGGCTGGGTTACGGCAGCTAGCGGGGCCACGACAATAGGTGCCTGTCCGGATGCTTGTATGTCCGCGATGCGATAGAGGGTGCGCAGGCGTGTGCCTGTGCCATCGAGGTCGGCATGCTGTTGTGAGGCGGCATCCGCATATACCGGCGGGAAAGGCAGGTGCAGGGTGTCGCCTGCGGGGTGGAGTGCATGCAGGTCGCGTAGGGCGGTGGACAATGCGCTCTCATCGGGCACGATCCAGAGCAGGGGGCGTTTGGTGGTTTGCTGCATCGCAATGGCAGCAAAGGCTTGTGCCGAAGAAGCTGCGGGGGGCAGCGAAATGTGGCGCGGGTGGCTGGCGCAGGTGTCGAGAATGTTGCGCCAGGTTTGAAAGCTGTCATGCTTTGGCATGGCGCACTCAGCCTCGCTTCCTGAGGTGCGATGGCGGGATGTGCAGGATATCGCGGTATTTGGCGATGGTGCGCCGTGCCACCTTGATGCCTTGTTGATGCAATTGCTGCATGATCGTAAGGTCCGAAAGCGGTTTGGCCGGGTTTTCCGCAGCGACCAGATCCTGCATCAACCTTTTGACCGACTCGTTGGAAATGTCGGAACCGGCATCGGTTTTGAGGCCGGTGGTAAAGAAGTATTTCATTTCGAAGGTGCCTTGGGGGGTACGCATATATTTCTGATGTACGGCCCGACTGACCGTGGTTTCGTGCACGCCGACCTCGCTGGCAACCTCGGCCATGGTCATGGGGCGCAGATGCGCTACGCCATGATCGAGAAAGCCGATTTGATGTTTCACGATTGCGTCGGCAATGCGGTAAATGGTGCGCTGCCTTTGATCGATACTGCGCATGAGGAAGGCACTGGCACGCAGTTTGTCGCGAATGTAGGTTTTGACGTCGCGCGGGGTGTCTGGGTTTTCCATCAGGGTGCGATAATGCTGGCTGATCCGTAGATGGGGCAGGCGATCATCGTTGAGGATGATGGTATAGGCACCGTCGATCTTGCGAACGACAACTTCGGGAATGACGTAGGTTGCAATGGTGGCCGAGAAGGCGCGGCCGGGGGCGGGGTCGAGGGTGGTAATGAATGCGGCGGCCTCGCGCACTTTATCGGGGGTGGTTTTGCATGTGCGGGCAATCTGATCGAATTTGTGGCGGGCCAGAGTTTCGAGATGATGACGGACGATATCGCCCGCGAGAGAGTCGGCCTTGCCCATGCGCTCAAGTTGTAGGAGGAGGCAATCGCGCAAGTCGGCCGCACCGACACCGACCGGATGAAACTCCTGAATGGCGAGTAATACATGTTGTAAATGATCCGTATCATAAGGGCTGGTATCGGCGAGTTCGTCGAGGGGGGTCGCGAGGTAGCCATCATCATCAATGGAACCGATAAGCAGTTCGGCAATGCGCTGATCTTCTTCGGTCAGATCGGTATATGTGAGCTGCTGCATGAGATGTTCCTGGAGCGACTCCTGCTGGGGCAGCGAGTCCATCAGGTATTGATGCTTTTCTTCTGCTTCGGGCGTTCCGGGGCGGTTGTCGATGTCCTGAAAGAAATAATCGCGCCATTCATCGTCGAGCTTGGCAAGAACTTCGAATTCTTTCTGGAAGCTCATTTCGCTGGTGTCGTCGGGTTCGCCGGGGCTCGTTTCAATTTCGAGTTGGGGTCCTTCGGGGGCGAGTTCCTCGAGCGTTGGATTCATTTCGAGTTCTTTTTGGATCATGGTGCGCAGTTCGAGTATGGGGACTTGGAGCATTTCGAGCGACTGTCGCAGTTGGGGTGCCATAACCATCTGCATGCGCTGGCTTTGGGAAAGGGAAAGGGATTGCGTTGCCATGATGTTCCAGTTGTTCCAAAAAAAAGCGTACCTTACTCAAATGCAATCTAAAGAGGGAGGGAAGAGGCGTCAATTCTCATTCATCCTGCACGTATGCCCCATGATCGGCAAGCAGCATTTTGATGCGTGCAATGTGCGCATGCTCGGCATTGGCGAGGGAGGTAAAGGTGCGCTGGAGGGCGGGGATCGGGGTCCGGTTTGCCAGTTCGAGATAAAACTGCATGGTGGCCTGCTCATGTTCGAGGGCGTGTGTGAGGATCGGGCGGTCGCTGAGAGCCACATCATGTTGCAGCGCGGTTCCGGAGGGGAGGTCGGTCCGGTCGAGTTGTTCGAAGCGGGTCTCGGCATGATCCTGGCCGATCGTATGCATCATTTGGAGATGGGCGCGTTCATCGGCTTCCAATTGCAGCAATAAGCGCCGTACGGCCGGGTCATTGGTTTCGCGTGCCAAGGCGGCATAATCGGCCGCGGAGGCTTCCTCGAATTCTGCGGCAATGTGCATGATGGCGCGCATCATCATGCCGTTTGTCGTTGGGGGGTGCGCGACTGGCTGGCTTGCGCGTGCGCCCCGTTGTAGTGCGCCGACAAGCAGCACCATGCCGAAGCTGATGAAAAGGAGGGCGGCGAGTAAGCGGACAATATGATCGGGTACCAAGCGTGCAATCGTACGCCCGAGTGTGACGGCCAGTAGGGTTGAGAGTAAAAGTGCGGCGGCGGCCGCAGCGAATACGGTCCATTTGGCACCATCCGATCCGGCCGCGCGAGCCATGGCGGTGAGTTGGGTTTTGTCGCCTAGCTCGGCAAGAAAAATAAGCAGGAATGTGCTGATAAAAAGTCTGATATCCATGGCGCTGGGAGATTGACGGAATTTAGAGCATTGTGCAAGGATAGAAAGCCGGAAACGGTGATTCGGTTCGAAGAGTCGGGCAGGTGGTATGTTTTGCGACATACATGAAGCTATAGGAATAGGTAGGTATATTTTTGGCAAAAGAACGTTTAGACGTGCTAACGGTTGCGCGGGGGCTGTGTGAGAGTCGGGAGCAAGCGCAGCGTTTGATTCTGGCTGGTGCGGTTTCGGTAGACGGGCATCCCGCCTACAAGGCGGGTGTGAAGATTGCCAGCGATGCGGTGCTGCGGGTGAAGGCGCAGTCGCGCTTTGTAAGCCGCGGCGGCGACAAGTTGGAGGGTGCTTTTGAGGCATTTGGCTGGTCTGTTGCGGGGTTGCAAGGCTTGGATGTGGGGGCATCGACTGGTGGTTTTACGGAGTGTTTGCTGGTGCATGGCGCCACGCACGTTGTGGCGGCAGATGTTGGCAGGGGGCAGTTACATGAACGGCTGCGGCAAGACCCGCGCGTCACGGTGCTGGAGCGTTGTAATGTGCGTTATTTGCAGCCTGCTGATCTGCCGTATCCACCTGCATTTGCCGTGTTTGATGTGTCGTTTATCTCGTTGGAGCTGGTATTGCCGCCGGTTGTGGCGGTTCTGGTTCCGGGGGGGGAGATGGTGACGTTGATCAAACCACAATTCGAGGCGGGGCGTGCAGAGGTTGGCCGTGGTGGTGTGGTGCGTGATCCGGTGGTACGGGAGGCTGTGGTGCAGAAGATTCGTGGTTTTGGCGAAAACAAACTCTCGCTTCAGTGGCTCGGTTGTGTAGAATCGCCTTTGATTGGTCCTGCCGGTAATGTGGAATATCTTGCCTGGTGGCGCAAAACGGCGGGAGGTATGACTGCATGATGCATGTTTCACAGCAGAGACGGGGACTTGGTCCATGCAA
This sequence comes from Kiritimatiellia bacterium, assembly GCA_007126175.1. Classification (GTDB taxonomy): domain Bacteria; phylum Verrucomicrobiota; class Kiritimatiellia; order UBA8416; family UBA8416; genus T3Sed10-140. The sequence continues at coordinate 159 of SLBU01000078.1, read as the reverse complement.
AATCTAGGTGTGATCGTCAATATGCACAAGCCGCGCGCGGAGGCGGTGTTACGGCGTCTTTCTGCGATAGCCGAGGCGTCGGGAATCCGGCTGTTGCTGGCCTCGGATGCGCGTGCACTAGCGCCAGATATAGAGACGTGGGTGGATGACGACGCCTTG
>SLBU01000016.1 GCA_007126175.1 Kiritimatiellia bacterium | reverse complement strand
TGTTTCATGCGATAGGGATACAGACGATCGGAGTTACGTACCGATGCATAGGCACCAACGGCGAGTTGCTCGATGGGGTAGTACCCGATGCCGCCGATCAAGGTCAAGGCGTCGTGATCGTTGCTGGCAGTATCGGCTTGCAGCCCCAGTACCACATGATAACGCTGGCGTGCAAGAAATTCGACGAGCGGGTTATCCGTATAGGGCGCCAGGCCTGCTGAAGTAGCTAGTGCGGGAGCGACCAACACCGTTAAAAAAAGACAGGCAATCGTACGTTGCAACGTTTTCATCGTATAAGCTCCTACTGACAGGGGATTGCACTTCGTTGCGACCCCGACCTGGTGCCGCATGGGGTATAGCATATACGGATATAGGATTGTGTCCAACATAAATTCAGACTTCCTTGTGTGTTTGGGGAATTGGGGCTATTTCGCACATAACGCATTATGCATATAGGACGTAGGGCGAAATGGCCCTGGGGCGCGAGGTCTTACCGCAGGTTCGGTGCGGCGCGGTGCGCATGAGGTTGGCGGACAAGGTGATGCAGGGCGGCGGCTACTTGTTGCCCGACGGTTTCGATGCTGTAGTGTGCGACAACCTTTCGGCGTGCGGCATGGCCGAACTGGTGCCGCAAGGCGGGGTTCTGGATGAGCGTTTCGAGATGTTGTGCGAATGTACGCCAGGATTCTGCGACAAACCCTTCATGAGCATGGTCGACGATTTTGCGATTGCAGGGGGTGTCGGAGACGACAGGTGGCACACAGGCAGCCATGTATTGCAGGGCTTTGTAGCCGCATTTAGCGGATGCGTGGGCACTGGGGGGCAGCGGCATGACGCCAATATCGAAATGGGCAATTTCCTGTGTCTGTTTTTCGAGGGACCAGGGGATAAAGGTTGTGGGGGTGGGGCTCATATCGATGGGTTCCGAGCTGAGGATGCGCAGCTCGATCTTGTGGCGTGCATGCAGATCTGCCAGCACGGGGCGTAATAAGGCAAGCTGGGTGAGGTTAATGCACCCACCGACCCAGCCGATGATGCAGCGGGTATGGGGTTGGGTATGGTCGTGCTGCGGAATATGCAGTACGGGAACGGCTGAGGGAATGATGGCGATGTTGTCGTTGTAGGGGCGAACAGCATCCGCCAATGTTTGGTTGCCTGCCAGTACGAGGTGCGCTTGCCTGGCAATGGCCTCAAATTTTCGCTGTCGGGAGAAGTTGCTGCGCCCCTGTACGGACTCATGGTGTTGGTAGACGGCATCGTCGAGATCGTAGACCAGGCGTTTGGAGGCCATGCGCAGCAGCCGGCTTTCGGCTGGGGAGGGGAGCTTCTTTTGTACGACGACGGCATCCCATGTGGACAGGCTGCGGACGAGGCGTGCCTTGCGTGCCATACCGGATGGATATGGCTCGACTTGGGGCTGGATGCCGTTCGCTTCCAATGCCGGCAGCAAATCGAGCACCCGTACCCGGCTACTGGGCAGGTCGGGATGCTGAATCAGAAAGAGTACGTTGGGCTTACGCATCGGCAGTCAGGGGCGGGCAGGTACAAACCAGGTGGCGGTCACCGTAGACGTTGTCGACGCGTCCGACCGGGGGCCAGTATTTGTCGATACGGAAGGCACCGGGAGGGAAGCAGCCCTGCTCGCGCGGGTAGGGGCGGTCCCAGTCGGCGACGAGATCCTCGACGGTATGCGGGGCATGTTTCAGGGGGCTGCTTTCGGGGGGGATGCGCCCCGCGGCGACGTCGTCGATTTCTGCACGAATGGCCAGCATGGCGGTAATGAAGCGGTCGAGTTCGGCCTTGGTTTCGCTTTCGGTGGGTTCTACCATGAGAGTGCCGGCCACGGGCCAGCTCATGGTAGGGGCATGGAAGCCATTGTCGATCAGGCGTTTTGCGATGTCATCGACCGTGATGCCGTGTTCCGAGAACGCGCGCGTATCCAGAATGCATTCGTGTGCTACGCGGCCATTGCGTCCGGAGAAGAGAATGGGGTAGGCGTCGCGGAGGCGCGTGGCAATGTAGTTGGCGTTCAGGATGGCGACGCGGGTAGCCTGGGTAATGCCTGGCCCCCCCATCATGAGGCAGTAGGCCCACGAGATGAGCAGGATCGAGGTGGATCCATAGGGGGTGCCGCTAACGGGGCCTTCGTGGCCACCGATTTCCGGGTGTCCGGGCAGGAAGGGGGTCAAGTGGGCTTTTACGCCGATGGGTCCCATGCCGGGGCCGCCACCGCCGTGGGGGATCGCAAAGGTCTTGTGGAGGTTGAGGTGGGAAACATCGGCTCCCATATCCCCGGGGCGGGCCAGCCCGACAAGCGCATTGAGGTTGGCACCATCGAGGTAAACTTGTCCGCCGAATTCGTGGGTTATCGCGCAGATTTCGTGTACCGTTTCTTCGAAGACGCCATGGGTCGATGGGTAGGTAATCATGCAGGCGGCCAGTTGGTCGCCGGCGGCCTCAGCTTTCTGGCGGAAGTCCGCGACGTCGATATCGCCATTGGGGGCGGTTTTCACGGCGACCACCTGCATGCCGCACATCTGCGCGGAGGCCGGGTTGGTGCCATGGGCGGATACAGGGATCAGGCAGATGTTGCGGTTCCCCTCGCCCTTGCTGCGGTGATAAGCCTGAATCGTCAGCAGGCCGGCATATTCGCCCTGGGCACCGGAGTTGGGTTGCATGGAGATGGCATCGTAGCCAGTGATGGCACAGAGCCGCTGGGCGAGATCCTTCATGAGGATGGCATAGCCGCGCGCCTGGTCCTTGGGCACAAACGGGTGCAGGCTGGCAAAGGCGGGCCAGGAGAGCGGCAGCATTTCTGCGGCTGCATTGAGCTTCATGGTGCAGGAGCCCAGCGGGATCATGGCGCGGTCGAGGGCCAGGTCGCGATCGGAGAGGCGCCGCATGTAGCGCATCATTTCGGACTCGGCCCGGTTCATATGGAAGATCGGGTGGATGAGATACTCCGACGACCGCTGTATTTCCGGGGCAAAGGCCGGTTCCGTGGGCATGGGGGGCAAGGCGTTGATGCCAAAGGCCCGGACAATGCGCAGCAGAATGTCTTCGTCGGTGGTTTCATCGAGACTGATGCCCACACGATCCCGGCCGATCCGGCGGAAGTTGAGCCCCTCCTGTCGGGCCGCGGCGAGAATCCCGGCCTGGCCCACCCCGACACGGACCGTGAGCGTGTCAAAGAAGGCCTCCGGGGCAATATCGGCCCCAGCCTCGCGCAGGGCTTGCGCGAGGCGCACGGTCTGGAAATGGACGCGCTCGGCAATGGCGCGGAGTCCTTTGGGACCATGAAACACGGCATAGAACGATGCCATGACGGCCAACAGGGCTTGGGCTGTGCAAACATTCGAGGTGGCCTTTTCGCGGCGAATGTGCTGTTCGCGGGTTTGCAGGGAGAGGCGGTAGGCTTGATTACCGCGGGCATCGATGGAGACGCCCACGACCCGGCCGGGGATGGCGCGCTTGAGCTGATCCGTGCAGGACAGAAAGGCGGCATGCGGTCCGCCATAGCCCAGCGGCACCCCGAAGCGCTGGCTGGAGCCGACGGCGATGTCGCAGCCCATGGCACCGGGCTCCTTGAGGATCGTCAGCGCCAGCAGGTCGGTGGCCATGATGGCAATGGCTTTGCTGGCATGCAGGGCCTCGATCTGCGGTGTGAAATCGCGGATGGCCCCGAACGTACCGGGATACTGGAAGATGGCCCCAAACACTTCTTCGGCAGATAGGGCAGCGGGAGAGCCGATTCGAATTTCAATATCGAGCGGGGCCGCGCGGGTCTGCATGACGGCAATATTCTGCGGGTGGCAGTTTTCGTCGATGAAGAAGACGCGGCTGCGCGATTTGGTCGAGCGCAGCGCGACGGTCATGGCTTCGGCACAGGCCGTGGCTTCGTCGAGTAGTGAGGCATTGGCAACGGGCAGGCCGGTCAGGTCGCAGACCATGGTCTGGTAGTTGAGCAGGGCTTCCAGGCGACCTTGGGAAATTTCGGGTTGGTAGGGGGTATAGGCGGTGTACCAGGCCGGATTTTCGAAGATGTTACGCCGGATGGCTGGGGGGGTAACCGTGTTGTAGAAGCCTTGCCCGATCAGCGACGTCATGACCTTGTTTTCGCGGGCAATGCAGTTCATTTTCTCCAGCAGTTTGTGCTCCGTGAACGGTTCCCAGGGCAGAGGGTCTTTCTGGCGGATGGCGGCGGGTACGGTTTCCTCGATCAGGGCGTCGAGAGAGGAGGCACCAATCGCTGCGAGCATTTCCTGCATTTCGGCCGGGGTGGGTCCGATGTGGCGGCGATTGGCAAAATCATAAGGGTCGTAGGTGGTTCGTTCGTAGGACATGGGCTTCGTTCCTTGGGTTAGCGGTGATAGCGATGTGGATAAAATGGCAGGGTGGTGACTTCGGCACCGACACGTTTGCCGCGCACGTCGCCCCAGATGCGGGTGCCCGGAGTGGCGGTTTCCGGCGGCAGGTAGGCCAAGGCGATCGAACGCTCGCAGGAAGCTCCGAAGCATCCGGAGGTGACCCGGCCGATGGGGGCGGAGTCCTCGGCGGTTGCAAAGAGGGCGGTACCCTCGCGCATGGCACCACGTCCATCCGGCAGGATACCGCAACGGATGCGGGTAACACCGTCCTCCAGTTCGGCGAGAATGCGCGTTGCACCCGGGAATCCTCCGGCCCGGGCCCCCCCGATGCGGCGTACCTTTTGGATGGCCCAGCTCAAGTTGGCTTCGATGGGGGAGGTTTGTGTATCCATATCGTGCCCATAGAGGCACAAGCCCGCTTCCAGACGGAGCGAATCGCGCGCGCCGAGCCCGATCAAGGTCACGGCTTCGTGTTCGAGCAGCATGCCGCAGAATGCATTGGCCTGATCTGCCGGCAGGGAGATTTCAAAGCCATCTTCGCCCGTATAGCCCGAGCGGGTGATCCACAGCTCGATGCCTTGGGTTTCGACGATCCGGGCATCCAGGAAGCGCATGTCCGCCAACGGCGGGATGCAGTCTGCCAGCACGGCGGCAGCCTGCGGTCCTTGCAGGGCGAGCAGGGCGCGATCCGGCAGGGATTCGACCGGGGTACGGAGATTTTCCTGTAACCAGGCCAGATCGTTTTGCTTGCAGGCGGCATTCACGACGAGCAGGAGTCCGGCCTCGCCTTGATTGGTGACCATCAGATCGTCCAGGATGCCGCCGTCGGCATTGGTAAAGTAGGTATAGCGCTGGCGGCCGGGGCGCAGGCCCAGGATATCGGCGGGAACCAGGGTCTCAAGTTCGGCGGCGGCCTTGGCGTCGGGCAAGCGGATCTGGCCCATGTGGCTGACATCGAAAAGCCCGGCCTTTTCCCGTGTATGCCGATGTTCCCAGAGCAAGCCCTTGGGATACTGCACCGGCATGCTGTAGCCGGCAAAGGGCACCATTCTGGCGCCATAGGACAAATGCAGTTTATGCAGGCAGGTATGGGCGAGATCGGTTGTGTTGGTATCCATTACGGCATCCTTCTGTGACGGCTGGCAGGGTATTCGGTTTGCGCTCAGAGTAAACCAGGGGCGGCCACAAGATCAAGCAGATAGCCACATCATCAACAGACACCGCACCAAATATTGCTTTGCGCAGATTGCCCGTCCCCATTTTAATGTATCGAGAACTGGGAAGTGGAGTCCTACCGCAGTAAGGTTTCGACCTAGGTCAGGGATAGCACGATTGCGAGGGCGGGCATTGCGAGCAGCGTGCTGAGAAGTACGGTGCTGCCAGCCAGGTCTGCATCGGCTCCCATTTGTTCGGCCATGACGTAGCTGGAAACGGCTGTGGGGCAAGCCAGGAAGATCAGGGCCATGCGGCCTTCCAGGTCGGCGATTCCGAACCAGCGAATAAAGACAACGCCGAGCGCAGGCAGCAAGATCACCTTGAGTATGGCTGCCAGCCAGGTGGCACGACCGAGGCGGGCCAGAAGCTTGCCTTGCGTAAAGGATGCCCCGATCGAAAAAAGTGCCAATGGCAGTGCCATTTGACCTAAGGGTCGCAAGGTTCTTTCGATCGTGAGAGGCAGGCCAATCCCGGTGACGGAGAGAAAGAGGCCGGCAATGCAGGAAAGCAGTAACGGGTTTTGCACGACTTTTCGCAAAATAGCACGGTTGGAAGGCCGCTGGCCTGTATCGCGGCTGGCACCGTGCGCGAGGATGATGACACAGGCGATGTTGTAGATAGGCACGGAAGGCGCCAATACAAGCATGGCGGAGGCCTGCAGCCCGGCGGTGTCTGTGCCGGCGGGCAACCCTTCCAAGGCGTAGAACAGGACGGGTAGGCCGATATAGGCGAGATTCCCGCGCATACTGGCCTGGACGAATGAGGCCGTTGTGGCAGGCGCTACGCGCAGCCAGTAGGCACATAGATAAGCAACCATGGTCGTGACGGCAGTGGCCGCAAGCAAGACATAAAAAATGCGCAAGGCGGGGCCTGGCTCCAGGGGCGCGGTGGCGATACCGACGAGCAGCAGGGCAGGCAGGCCAATATAGAAGGTGAGGGTGTTAAGCCCCACAAAAAAACCTTCAGGCAAGCGTTTACTCACATGCATGGCCCAGCCGAGCAGGACCATCAGAAATATCGGGGCAAGGGTTGGAAAGGTTACGTCGAAGAACATAAATCAATTTCGCGTTTCAAGTTTCAAGCTGCAGATTTCGGGGTTGGAGGCTTGCGGATTGCAAGTTGCCTTTCTAGCGTGCCCGGCTACGCTTGGCAAGGGGTATCTGGGATCGAGCGGATAGTTTGACATCGAAACGTAGATTCAGGTACCATTCGGGGCATGATACCACAATGGGTAATTGAGAAGAAACGCGACGGGCAGGCTCTGACGGAAGCCGAGATCCGCGATTTTATTGCAGGCTATACGAGGGAAGCGATTCCCGACTATCAAATGGCTGCCTTGGCGATGGCCATTTACTTCCAAGGGTTGGACGCGCACGAGGTCACCACGCTTACGGACGCAATGATGCGCTCAGGTGACCAGATCGACACTTCTGGATTGAATATGCCGACCTCCGATAAACATTCAACGGGCGGTATAGGTGATAAGGTTTCGCTCCTGCTGGCCCCTATGGTGGCGTGCTGCGGTGTGGGGGTACCGATGCTGTCGGGGCGGGGGCTGGGGATTACAGGGGGGACGCTCGACAAGCTCGAAGCGATTCCCGGCTATCGGACCAACCTCGATACCCAGGCGTTTTTAGCGGTGATCCAGACGTGCGGATGCGCGATTACAGGGCAGACCGGCGCGCTGGCCCCGGCAGATCGCAAACTCTATGCATTACGTGATGTGACGGGTACGGTACCCTCGATCCCCTTGATTGCTGCCAGTATCATGTCCAAGAAGTTGGCCGAGGGGACGGCTACGCTGGTGTTGGATGTGAAGTGCGGCAGTGGCGCTTTTATGCAAAATATGGAAAATGCCCGCACTTTGGCAGAGGTAATGATCCGGATTGGTAGTGCGATGGGGCGGGGGGTATCGGCCCTGATTACCGCGATGGATCAACCCTTGGGATATACCGCTGGCAATGCCTTGGAGGTAATGGAGACGGTTGCCGCTTTGCAAGGCGATGGAGCCCCAGATGTAATGGAGGTGACGCTCTGCCTCGGCGTTGAGATGCTGCGGTTGACTGGCGTGGAACCCGATGCTACCGCTGCCCGAAGCCTTTTGGAGGAAACCATTGCGAGTGGTCGGGCCTTTGAACGCTTGAAGCAAATGGTTGCGTTGCAGGGCGGGGATGCCAGCGTCCTTGATGATGTACGGCGATTGGCGCAGGCACCTGTACAACTGACAGTGCCGGCAACACGGGATGGCATTGTCGCTGCGGTGGATGCCGCCGCCATTGGTCGCGCTGTGCTGCAGCTCGGGGCCGGGCGGAAGCAGACCACCGACCGGATTGATCCGCGCGTTGG
>SLBU01000114.1 GCA_007126175.1 Kiritimatiellia bacterium | reverse complement strand
GCTGGCCAGGAGTCCGCTCATGATGAGCACGCCGAGCGCGAGATAGGCGATGGTGCGTCCGATGGTGTAGAGCAGGCCGGCCAGCAGGGAGGAATGCAGGCGGCCGGTATGGCGGGCGACAAAGCCGATGGCGGCAATATTGGTGGCGAGCGGGCAGGGGCTGATCGAGGTGAGAATGCCGAACCAGAGGGCGGTGAGTATGGTGAGCCAGGTCATGTGTGATTTCCTTGTTTCAGAGGGTGTCCAGGCTGGTTTGGATGGCGCTGCGGACGTAGGCGAAGAAGTCGTCGCGGTTGTGGATTTTGGTCCAGACTTCATCGAGGCGTTGGAAGTCATCCTGCTTCTCGCCGCGCAGCGGCACCACAACGACGGTGCTGGACGAGATGTTGTAGCGGCGGGCAAAGGCCCTGTCGCGCATGTAGTCGACTGTCTGGAATAGGATGGTTCCGTCCGCCAGCTCATCCTGGAATTCCTGCTGGAGCAGTTCGCGTGTGAGCAGCTCGATCTGTGTGCATTCGGGGCAGCGGAAGGTCATGTGGGCCGCATAGACCCTCACATGACCAACTTCGGTTGTTGCTGCTTCCGTCGCGAAGGTACCCGGTTCCGGCAGGGGTGCAGATTTGCGCCCGACGGAGAAGCCGATCGTAAAGACTACGAATCCGATCAGGAGTCGTGCGGTCCAGATGCGAAGGGTTTCTTTGTTCATAGGGTCACGCCGAGATTTTGGATTTGCGCTTCGAGTTGTTCCTGGGGCATGAAGCCGGTGTGGGTGAAGGTCTGCTTGCCTTCGGCATCGAAGAAGATGATGTGTGGGATGCCGCGCACGCCGTGGCGGGAGGCGAGGAATTGATCCTTGTTGACGTGCACATAGACGACATTGAGGTGCTCGCCATATTTTTCGGCGATGTTTTCGCGGAAGGGTTTCATTTGTTTGCAGGGGATACAGGAATCAGCACCGAAACTGACGAAGGTCGGGATGCCGCTGTTGCGGGCCTTGTCGATCGCGTTGTCCATGGCAGATTCGGCCTGTGCGCTAATCCACGCCTGATCCAAGGCGATGGGCTCCTTCTGGCCGAGTTCGCGGATGAAGGTTTCTATCGTCTCCTGCTGCTGGAGTTGCATGAGGTGCTGTTCGATGGCGGGTCGGATCTGCTCGAACGAGGATTCCCCGATCATTTGCTGGTTTTCCTCGTAGAAGGCCTTGATTTGTTCCTCGCTGATCGCAATGTTCTCCATCAACTGGGCAAAGAACGTCTGGAGCATGTTGGGGGAGGACGCGAGCGCAGGATCCTGCTTTTTTACATGTGCTTCGAGAATGGCTTCGGTGGCCTGTTGCTCGAGCAGGAAGAAAGCATTTTTCCGGAGTTCTGCCTGCATGTCGGCGGGGGCCTGCCCGATTTCCTGTTCGAGGTCGGTCTGGGTGAAGGAGACGCCTTCGGCTTGCAGGATGACGCCGGTGGGCAGATCCATGAGGCGTGCACCTTGTAGCATGCCTGACGAGAGGGCCGGAAATGTTGCGCCCATTGTGGGAGCATCGGCGGGGATGACCGGGGCGGGGATTTCCGGGGCTGGTGCTGCGGCCTGGGCTTGCGGTGCTGCGGGCTCTGTCTCGGCACGTCCGCAGCCGGTGAGCGTGATAATGCTCACTGCTGCCCCAGCCAGCAGGAGTAGGGTGGGGTACATGCGGGTGGTACGCGATACGATCTTGTGTAGTGATAATGCTTTCATGTTGCTTCCTTTGTTCTGTTTGCGTGTCGGTGGACGAGAGCGGGCGACGAATTGGGGATTCTTACTCGTGATCCGTTCTCGTCGCCGTTCTCGTCTGCCGATCTTTCATTTGCTCAACTTGATTCACCACCGGGACAAGCCCGGTGGGATCTTGTTTTGTGTTTTCTGGTTGTGCTCAGGCTTGCAGCAGGGTTGCAATTTCGGTGGGGTTGAGGACTTTACCGGCGCTCTTGACTTTGCCATCCACGGCTAGCGCGGGTGTGGTCATGACGCCGAAGGCCATGATGTCGGTGATTTTCTCGACCTTTTCAACTGTGGCATCCACGCCGGCTGCTTTTACGGCTTCTTCTGCATTGGCAAACAGCATTTTGCATTTGGGGCATCCGGTGCCGAGGATTTGTACTTTCATGGTTGGTTCTCCTTGGGGTGTGTGTTTCCGGTTTCTAGTTTCCTGCCCCGATGATTGCACCGAAGAGGATGCCGGAGATTGTCGCCATTACAACGACGAGTCCGACGAAGGTGAGGGTTTTCTTGGGGCCGAGGATCGAGTTAATCACGAGCATGTTGGGTAGCGAGAGAGCGGGGCCTGCGAGCAGCAGTGCCAGGGCGGGGCCTTGGCCCATGCCGCTATCGAGGAGACCACGCAGAATGGGTACTTCGGTGAGGGTGGCAAAGTACATGAGCGCACCTGTGATGGAGGCAAAGAAGTTGGTCCAGACGGGCCAGATGGCATTGAGCCAGCCGGGTATGGCAGCCGTTTCGCCGAAGATGAGGCTGATAATCGTCGCAGGGGAATTCCCTACCAAAGCCTGAATCCAGATATTGGGGATGATGCCTGCGTCTTCGCTTTCGGGGCTGCCGAGGAAGAATCCGGCGGCGAGCACGCCCATGAAGAGGAGGGGCAGAATTTGCTTGGAAAAGCCCCAGGTCTGGTCGCGCCACTCCTTGAGTTCGGTGCCACCGATGGAGGTGAGTACGGCCAGCCCGATCGCTCCGGCCGTGAAGGCGGCTACGGGATGTTGCGGCAGGCCCAAGGCGAGGATGATCGGCGGCAGGGCGGCTAGGCCGATCTGCCAGAGTTTCACGGCAAAGAAGTGCCAGAGGGTGATGGAAAATAGAACGGCGAAGGTTGCGGTTATCACCCATTTAGCGCGAAATATCGCGTACCAGATGCCGGTCTCTTCCAGGGGTGCGCCCCAGTTGGCAAAGACGAGGATGCCGACCATCGAGAAGAAATATAAACCAACTTGCCAGAGGGGTCGTTCCTTGTCCTCGTCCTCGCCCATGAATACTTCCTGTACGTTTGCGGCCTTGGCGCGTTCTTCCTTGAGAAAGATCAGGTGCATAAGGAGGCCAATGATCACGCTGAAGATAATGGCCCCGACAGCCCGCGCAACACCGAGCTGCCAGCCGAGTACGCGGGCGGTAAGCACGATCGCCAGCACGTTGATCGCCGGTCCTGAATAGAGGAAGGCGACGGCGGGTCCGAGCCCGGCACCGCGCATGTAGATGCCGCCGAACAAGGGGAGTACCGTGCAGGAGCAGACGGCCAGGATCGTGCCTGAGACCGAAGCCACAGAGTAGGATAGCCATTTCTTGGCCTTCGGTCCGAAATATTTCATGACGGCATTCTGGCTGACGAAGACGCCGATGGCACCCGCAATGAAGAATGCGGGTATCAGGCACAGCAGTACATGCTCGCGGGCGTACCATTTCGCCAAGGTAAAGGCTTCGATGATGGCGCCTTGGAAGCGAGCCCCCTCGATGGGAAGGTAATACAGTACCCCGAACAGGGCTGCGAGGATGGCTAGGATTTTCAGTTCTTTACGGTTGTTATCCTTCATTTCGGTGTTCCTTGGAGTGGAAGACTGGTGACGGGAAACGGGAATGTTGGGTTAGGTGGGTGGGGTTGTGCCGTAAGTTTTGTTACATTGTGCTTGGCGTTGGGCTTCGGCCTTGAGGACGCCCATGGTGCAATCGAATACGGTTAAGATGCAGGGGGTGCGCAAGCTCAGGTAGGTGCGGACGCCTTCGCGGCGCTCGCCAACGATACCTACGTTGCGGAGCGCTGCGATGTGGCGCGAAAGCGTCGATTTGTTCATTTCGAACAGGGGTTGCAATTCGCATAGGCAGCGTTCCCCGCGACTTAATTCATCCACGATCTGAAGGCGTACCGGACTTGCCAGCGCCTTCATTATCCGTGCCCGTGCTTGTAGTTCTTCTGTATGCATGGCAAATAATGTATCGCATTGTTGCGCAACAATGCAACGGTTAAGTTTGTGACACCGGAAATTTGAGTTGCTGGGTAAAGGGCTTGTCATGCTGAGTGAGGTGCTTTAGTATAGGAATCCCATTTTGCCAGAAGTGTGTTGGTTGCTGGTAAAGGTTCGTAAGATTGGAACAAAGGAGGCAAGAGGGTGTGTGGGCTGCGGGGCAGTGGCACATGTGAGGATGATGGTTGCAACGAATGATATCGTAATACGCCCTCCCTGCCGGCGTGATGGCGGGAAATTCATGGAATTGGTGCGTGCCTCGGGGGCGCTGGACGCCAATTCCCCTTATCTGTATTATCTGCTCGCAGACCATTTTTCTGCGACTTGTGCCTACGCTGAGGCGGGCGAGACCGCCGCGGGCTTTGTCAGTGCGTATCGTCTGCCGGATGATCCGGCCTGTCTTTTTGTGTGGCAAGTGACGGTTTCTCCCGATTTTCGAGGTATGGGGCTGGGGGTCGCATTGTTGCAAAATCTGTCGCAACGCCCGTGGTTTGCAGAGATCGAACGGGTTTGTTGCACGATCAGCCCATCGAATAAGGCCTCGCGCCGACTTTTTGCGAAGTGGGCAGAGCAGATCGGCGGCACTTGGCGCGAGGAATCGTATCTGGTGGCATCGGAGTTGGGGACGGCACACGAGGATGAGCCTTTACTGACGCTGGAGATTGGTGGCGCGTGAGAGGTGCGCGTTGGTTGCAATGTCCCGATGCGTTGAAACAACGAACAAGAGGAACAAAACATGAATATCGATCTGTTTGAGAAATATGAGTCGAATGTGCGCGGATATATCCGGTCGTTTCCGACGATTTTTGATCGTGCGGAGAACGCCACGATCTGGGATGTGGATGGCAAGGCTTATATTGATTTTTTTGGTGGGGCGGGCTCGTTGAATTACGGGCATAACCACCCAGTGGTGAATGAAGCGCTGATTGCCTATATCAAGCGCAATGGAATCACCAATGCGCTCGACAAGGCAACGGTTGCCAAGCATGACTTTCTGCTGGCGTTGCAGGAGATTATTCTGCGGCCGCGTGGTTTAGGCTACAAGGTGCAATTTGTGGGGCCGACGGGCACCAATGGGGTGGAGACTGCGCTGAAGCTGGCGCGCAAGAAGATGCAGCGCACGACGGTGGTTTCATTCACGAATGCGTATCATGGGCACACGCTGGGGGCACTGGCGGTAACCGGCAATGAGATGTATCACGACAGTTATTACGGGGTTCCGCTGAATGTTAGCAAGATGCCATTCGACAATTACTTTGATCACGATATGGATAGTGTCGATATGTTGCGGCAATATTTTGAGGATGGGAGTTCCGGGTTTGATACGCCAGCGGCCGTGATCGTGGAGTCGATTCAGGGGGAAGGTGGCGTGAATGTGGCCAGTGCAGAGTGGCTGCGCAAGTTAAGCCAGTTGTGCGGGGAGAAGGAAATCATGTTGATTCTGGATGAGATCCAGGTTGGCAATGGGCGCACGGGGGACTTTTTCTCGTTTGAGCGTGCGGGGATTACGCCGGACATTGTAACGCTCTCCAAATCGATTGGTACCGGGTTGCCGATGTCGATTGTATTGATGCGGGACGATGTGGATGTGTGGTCGCCGGGCGAGCACACGGGAACCTTCCGTGGCAACAGCCATGCTTTTGTGGCGGGCACCGCGATGCTGGAACATTACTGGCGCACCGATACCTTTTCGTCCGAGATTCGCGCGAAGGGCAAGAAGGTGGAAGCGCGTTTCCGGGCGATCCGGGAACGGCATCCTGACTACTTTTCCGATGTGCGGGGGCTGGGAATGATCTGGGGCATCGAATCGTCCGTTACGGATTTTTGCAGTCTGGTTTCGCGGGAGGCGTTTGAGCGTGGTTTGTTGATGGAGACGGCGGGCTCGGAAGGACAGGTGCTGAAGTTTCTCGCTCCGTTGGTGATACGCGAGGATGAGATGGATAAGGGGTTGGATCTGCTTGATGCGGCGGCTGATGCGGCGGTGGCAAAAGCACCAACGGAATTGGGGCAGGAAGAGGGGGCGGAATGATTATTCGGAAACTGGACGAAATCAATGGGTCGGATCGGGACGTGACCGCGGAGAATGGCAATTGGCGCAGTCGGCGTTTGCTGCTGGCAAAGGATGGTATGGGGTTCTCCATGCACGATACGCTGATCTACGGCGGCACGGAGACCTACATCCATTATGCGAATCACCTTGAAGCCGTGTATTGTATCGAGGGCGAGGGCGAGATCGAGGATCTGGATGCGGGCGTAACGACGCAGCTCGAGGCCGGGACGCTCTATGCGCTCAATGGGCATGAACGGCATTATCTGCGGGCGCGCGAAACGATGCGTATGGTCTGTGTGTTCAATCCGCCGGTGACGGGGCGTGAGGTGCATGACGAGAATGGCGTGTATCCGCTGTTGACGGAGGATTAGGATCTTCGGTCTTTCGCCTTCGGTCTTTCGCCTTCGGGTTGGGTAGCGTTTTTGCGCTGTGTCAGGTGTCGTTCGATCCAGATGCCGGCAAGGGCCATTGCCAGCAATGCGATCAGGGGCCAGAGGACGGTAAAGGACCAGATTTCGGTATTGGAATCGATATGGGTGGCACGGTAGACGGCTGATGTGTATACGATCCCTTTGGCGAGGAAGCCTACGGCGGTGCTGGTGACAAAAGGTGTCAGGGGAATATGGAGTGCCCCTGCAGTATAATTGATGGCGGCATGGGGTACGCCGGGGCAGATGCGTAGGGCAAAGAGTGAGGCGAACGTGGTGCTCTCGCGCATGCGCTGTGTGAGTTTGGCTTTGGTCTTGCGCTGTTGCCGGCCGCTGGCGGCGAGCTGGTGGGAGATGCCATAGGCAAAGAGGCTGCCGATAGTTCCGCCCGCAAACACGATGGTGGTGGCGAGGATGGGATGAAAGAACACCCCGCACAAGGCCATCAGGGGGGCTGCCGGGAGCGCAAAGGTGTATAGCGGAATCATGACGGCAAGCGTTGCAAAGGGTAACCAGCGGTTGCCATCTTCGCGCAGCGACTCCAGCATGCTGGTGGTATCGATGATACCATAATATTGCAAGGCGAATCCGGTGCTGATCAAGGCGATCAGGAACAGGCTTTTCAAGAGAAGGGTCATCGGCGGATTGGGGCGGAAGCCGATTTTGCGGGCAAGTACCATCCGCGTGATGGCCAGGGAGGCAGCCCGTGCGGCAAGATATCCTGTAAGTGCAGCGAGGGTGGCATAGATCAAGGATCCGCCCCAGAGATAGGCACTGTCCAGGAGAATCTTGCCGGGGCGCCCTGGTGGGGTAAAAATAGCGATGACGTCCTCGAGTGGGCTTTCGGGGCCGAGGATCGTGCGGCCCAGGCTCCAGGCCGACATGAAGATCGGGATGGCCGTGACGGGATTACTGACCCATACCGCCAGCACGGCAATCGGGAGATTTACCTTGAGGAATAAGGCACCAACCCCCGCCAGCAGCATTTGAAAGGGAATCGTCGGGGTGAAGCCAACAAAGAGCCCCAAGGCCAGCCCGCCTGCCATGGCAGTGCGATCGGTACGCCAGAGATGGCGATGGAAGAGCCGATCCCCGAAAATCCTGTGGAGGGTCGAGTTGCGCAGGCTCTGGCGAAAGGCTTTTTTATGCTGATACCAGCGTCTCAACCACATGTTCGCGTGACCCCGCTTTAGAATCCAAAGCGTAGGCCGACTTCAACCCCCAGGTCGGTATTGGAACTGGAGAAGGTTCCGTCATCGGACTGCTTGTAGTCGAGGATGTCGTCCTGGGTCCAGTTGAAGACCCCGGCGACCGCCAATGCAACATTGCGATTAAAGGCGAGTTTGATGCCCCCCATGGCGGCGGCATGCATGGTGGTTGGGTTGCCAGGGCCGGTGGTATCGATAAACCCTAGGCGAAGCCCGCCAAAGGGCTGCAGTACGGCGGTGTGTGCGAAGTTGTATTC
>SLBU01000132.1 GCA_007126175.1 Kiritimatiellia bacterium | reverse complement strand
GTGGGGATTGTATCTAGACTGTGTGGTTTTACGTGCTTGGGTTAACAGGAGGATGGGGAACGATGAAGAGGGCATTGATTACGGGGGTTACGGGGCAGGATGGTTCTTATCTGGCGGAGTTACTGCTGGATAAGGGGTATAAGGTGTATGGGATGGTGCGGCGTTCGAGTACGGAGACGTTTTCGCGGATTGCGCACATCAAGGATAAGATTGCGTTATTGCAGGCGGATCTACTGGATGAACTTTCCTTGATTAAGTTGATGGAACAGGTGCAACCGGATGAGATTTACAATCTGGCGGCGATGTCGTTTGTGCCGACTTCTTGGGACCAGCCGATATTGACGAGTGAGTTTACGGCTACGGGCGTGGTACGGATTCTGGAGGCGATGCGTCGGGTGTGTCCGAAGGCGAAGTTTTATCAGGCGTCGAGCAGTGAGATGTTCGGTAAGGTTCGAACGGTGCCGCAGCATGAGGACACGCCGTTTTATCCGCGTAGTCCGTACGGGGTGGCAAAGGCTTTTGGTCATTATATCACGGTGAATTATCGTGAGAGCTACGAGTTATTTGCGACGTCTGGGATATTGTTTAATCATGAGAGCCCGCGCCGTGGGATGGAGTTTGTGACGCGCAAGGTAACGAATGGTGCGGCGGCGATCAAGCTGGGGTTGGCGAATGAACTGCGGATGGGGAATCTGGATGCACAGCGCGATTGGGGTTTTGCAGGCGATTATGTGGAGGCGATGTGGCGGATGCTGCAGCAGGATACGCCGGATGATTTCGTGGTGGCAACGGGGGTGACGCATTCGGTTCGGGATCTGGTGGTGCATGCATTTGCGCATGTGGGGCTGGATTGGGAACAGTATGTGAAGATTGATCCTGCCTTTATTCGTCCGGCTGAGGTGGATTTGCTGCTGGGCGACCCGTCGAAGGCAGAGCGTGTGCTGGGATGGAAGCCGCAGACGGATTTTGAAAGTCTGGTACAGATGATGGTGGATGCGGATCTGGCACGGTTGGAGGCAATTCAGGCTGGCCGTGTGATTGCGGGTTGATTGTTATGCGAGTATTGGTTACAGGAGCGGCGGGATTCGCGGGACAGCATGCCTGTCGGGAGCTTACGGCGCATGGGCATACGGTGCTGGCGGCGGATGTGGCGATTCCGGAAGAGAAGCCTGCGGGGATTGCGGCATGGGAAGAGCTGGATGTCTGTGATGCGGGGCGTTGCCGGGATGTCGTTGCGCGCCACCAACCGGATGCATGCCTGCATATTGCGGGGATAGCTTTTGTGCCGAATGCGGAGGCGGCATCGAGTCGCGTATTCAGGGTCAATACGTTGGGAACGGTGCATATGCTGGATGCGGCCGTGGGGGTGTGCCCGGGGATGCGGACGTTGGTTGTGACGACATCGGAGGTGTATGGCGATGATGGGCGAGGCCAGGCAGGGACACCTCTGCGGGAAGATACGCCATTGGCACCCAGAAACTTGTATGGGATTAGCAAGATGGCGGCAGACCAGTGTGCGCTGCTGTATGCGCGGACGCGCAATTTGGATGTGCTGACGGCACGCCCTTCGAACCATACGGGGCCGGGGCAACGTCCTCCTTTTGTGGTGCCGGCTTTTGTGGAGCGGCTGCTGGCGTTGCGATCGGTTGGTGGTGGGACGATTCGCACGGGCAATTTGTCGAGTGCGCGGCGCTTTCTGGATGTACGCGATGTGGTGCGGGCGTATCGTCTGTTGTTGGAGAAGGGCCGCAGCGGTGAGGCCTACAATATCAGTACGGCGCAATCCTGCAAGATCGGGGACCTCCTAGCCTTGCTGGCGCAGAAGCTGCAGATCGAGGTGGAAACGGAAGTGGATCCGAAGTTGTATCGTCCGACGGATTCGACTGCTGCGTTGGATTTGACGAAGATCCAGGCGGACTGTGGCTGGCAGGCGGAGTATGATTTATCGGAAACGCTGGATGCAATGCTGGCGGCTACGTTACCGGCAGGTAGAGCGTAGGGTAAAAAGGGGACGGACAATGGTCTGTTCCCTGTGCCTGATCGCATTTTTCTGGCTCGTGATTGTCTGCATGGTTGTTCCTTTTTGGTTCGTTGTCATAGGCTGCTAGAAGCGGATCGCTGCGGTAGCGCCGTAGGTGCGATGGCTTGCGGGGAAGGTGAAGGGTTCGGGCTCGCGGTCATCCCCGCGAAAGTAGTACACGGCATCCACATCCATGTCCACGGTACGCGTGTAGACATCGATAAGGAAATGGCGATAGATCGTGAGGCCTATGCCGAAGCTCCAGTAGGAGGCTTTGGAATCCGCAACCACAAATTCTCGTCTTCCCTCCGCATCCCACCAGGGGTCGGGATCGAAGCGATTGTCGTAGCTTGCCCGTCCGTATTCGACATAGGGTTCAATCCAGTTATTCCAGTTATAGCGGGCAAAGATAAAAGGCATTGCCCCCTTGATGATCAGGTTGCCATCGGTGTCGCGGTCGCTGCTGCGTTGTTCGCGTGGCAGGGAGGTCTGGGTACGGATTACAAGCTGGTCGGTCTGGTAACCGATGCCGGCATAGGGAATTGGGGCATAGCGCAGGACCACATGGTAGCGGGGGCTTTCGTCTGGTAGCAGGCGCAATTGATCGATACTGCCGATAAAGGAGTCCTCGAAGGGCTTGCCACGCTGGGTTTCATGCAGCGTGTGTTGGGTGGTGCGTACCCCGATATCGAGTTTCTGGTAGAGAAGATAGCGGTAGGTGGTCGCAGCCCAGCGAGCGGGCGGCCGCCAGTCGTCTTCCCGTCGAGAGGGTGGGGGGGCGGTTGGACTGGGAACCGATTCCACCTGCACGAGGGGCAGGTAATCAGAGGGGGCTCTGGAATCTGCCTGATCTGGTGGATCGGGTTCTGATGGTGCGGTCGGCGCATCGTCTGCTTGTGTGGGCGCATCGGGTCGCCGCTCCTGTGGGGCTACGCGATAGGGGGCAGCGGGTTGGGTATTCGTATCCACAGCCACCCCTTCCGTGATATTGGTGGTCAGGTTGGTGGTGCGAACTTCCTGCGACGGGACGTCTTCCTGGGTGGCAAGCAGCGCCTTGGTCGCAGCACCCAGATGCAGGACTGTGCTCAGATAAATCAGTATTGTATGTTTGCGCATGATAAGATTTCCTGAACTTGTACATAAACGCTTTTCGACGAACTTTTGGACGCATCATTTACAGAATACTAGATGAATTGTGCTGCAGGCTCAATGTTATTTCTCTCCACATGATCTTTGGGCAGCGCAATATCAGTGATATTTGGTGGCGTTAAAAGTAGATTTCGGAGCGGATATTATCAAGGGGAATCTGTTTGGCGATGAGGATGTCGCGGACTTCCACGACCATCTCGGCGCTGCCGCATAATAGGTAGTTGGCGGTGGGAGGGAGTGTGGCCTGCTCGCGCAGCCAGTTGGTGAGGCGCCCGGCGTAGGCGTCGGGCGCGCCGCCTTGTGAGCAGCAACGGGTGTAGCGGGAACCGAGATGATGGGTGCATTCCGCGGCGAAGTAAAACCCGTGGGGATGGCGTGCACCGTGGATCAAATGTTTTCGGGTTGCCTGGCCTGATCGGAGCATGGCACGAAAGGGGGCGATACCGGTGCCAGCCGCAATCCACCAGGCGGGCGAGGTGTCGTCTGTGAAGCTACCGAAAGGCATGGAGACGTGGAGCGTATCGCCGGGCATAATACGGGCGAGCCGTGGGCTGAGCATGCCATCGTGCTTGATGTTGAAAAGAATTTCCCAGCGTTCGTCGTTGGTCCCGCTGCAGATGCTGAATAATCGTGGGGGGATCTGATTGTCGGTGGTCAGTGCGATCACTTGTCCGGGGACAAAATCTGCGAGGCGCGGAATCTGCAGCACAAAAGCTTCGCGTCCGATGGGATGGAGATGTGTGGCGCGAATTTGCTGTAAGGGCAGTTCTTCGATAGGTTTTTTGGGGTGTGTAGACATGGAGCGATGTATATATACATTTTGTGAATGTCGCAATTCAATCTTTGTTTTGGGAATTGCGGTTGACATGGAGGGGGTGAGACCAAAGACTGTTCGTGAAATACAAAGGGAGAGTGGGAATGCCGAAGTTAGGGGTAAATATTGATCATGTGGCGACGTTGCGGCAGGCACGGGGTACGGTGTATCCGTCCGTGCAGGATGCGGCGGCTTGCTGTGAGCGCGCGGGTGCGGCGGGCATAACGGTACATTTGCGGGAGGATCGGCGGCATATCCAGGATGCCGATGTGTATGCGCTGCAAAAGGCACTCTCGATTCCGCTGAACCTTGAGATGGCCGTGGCGGAAGAAATTGTGCGGATTGCGCTGGATGTGTGCCCGGTGGAGGTGTGTCTGGTGCCGGAGAAGCGCGCCGAGCTGACGACGGAGGGGGGACTGGATGCAGCGGGTACGCTGGCTACGTTGGGTCCGGTTGTGGCGCGGTTGCGGGATGCTGGCATTATCGTGAGTCTCTTTATCGATCCCGACGAAGCGCAGATTGATGCTGCCTTGGCGGTGGGGGCACCAGTGGTAGAGTTGCACACAGGGTGCTTTTGCGACACGCAGGGGGACGCGGCGGAAGAGGAACTGGCGCGCTTGATCCAGGCGGCAAAATACGGGGCACGGCATGGGCTGCGGATCAATGCGGGGCATGGTATCAACATGGGCAATATTGCGGAGGTCATGCGTGTACCGCATCTGGATACGTTGAATATTGGCCACAGTATTATTGCGCGCGCGGTGTTTGTTGGGTTGGAGGCCGCGGTGGAGGAAATGCGTGTGGCGATTGAGAGTGTGACGTGAGACGTGTGACGGGGGTGCGAATGGAAGTGGTATTGGGGACAGGGATAGACCTGGTGGAAAATGAGCGGATTCGGGATGTGCTCGCGCGTTGGGACGTGCGTTTCACGGAGCGAGTATTTACGTCTGCGGAGCGGATCTATTGCGACTCGAAGGCGTTTCCGGTACAGCATTATGCGGCACGTTTTGCGATCAAGGAAGCCGTTGCGAAGGGGTTGCGTACGGGGATTGGTCCGCACATGGGATGGAATGAGATTGAAGTGGAGCGCGATGCTGCCAGTGGTGCGCCTTCGGTGCGGTTACATGGGGCGGCAGAACAATATGCGCGACAGATTGGCGTGGAGAAGATTTTGGTCAGTTTGGCGCATACACGCAATTATGCGGTGGCACAGGCGATCGTGGTGGGGAGAGAGGTTGAGGAATGCGAGCGGTAACGGCAGAGCAAATGCGTGCGTTGGATCGGCGGGCGGCTGCGGAGCATGGTGTGTCTGGTGCAGTATTGATGGATCGCGCGGGGCATGGGTTGGCACGTGGCATCCGGCGGATCTGCGAAGCGCGTGGGTTGTTGCATCCTTCGATTCGAATGGTTGCCGGCAAGGGCAACAATGGTGGCGATGTGTTTGCGGCGGCGTTCCACCTGTACCGTCATTTTGCGGATTTGGAAATCGTGCTTGTCGGGGGCTTTGACCAACTTCGGGGAGAGACGCTGTGGCATTACGAGCGCGTCAAGGATCAGGTGGTGTGCTCGTGCCTGCCGGATCCGTCGGCGTGGGAAGCCTTTTCGTGGTATGGAGGTGCCGATATCGTTGTGGAAGGATTGCTGGGAACGGGGACAAGCGGGGCACCGCGGGAGCCCGTGGCAGGGGCCATCCGGGCGGTGAATCAGGCGCGTTTGCAGGGGGCTTTGGTTGTGGCTGTGGATATTCCATCGGGACTATGTGCGGATACGGGGAGCGTGGCAGGTGATGCAATTGTGGCGGACTACACGTTTACGATGGGGTTGCCGAAATGTGGCATGCTGCAAACTGCTGCGCAGTCGTGGCTGGGGCACGTGGCGGTGATTGATATTGGTATACGAGCGGAGTGGATTGACGAAGTATGTGAGGAGGGATCGAAGGTCTTGGATGGATATGCCAGGTTGGAGCCTGGCATTCCCGAGGGGCGGCAATTGATTTGTGGTGCGGATGTACAGGGCTGGCTGCCGCCGCGTGCACGCGCGAGTCATAAGGGTACATTTGGCAGGGTTCTCCTGATTGGAGGGGCCCCCGGATTTAGTGGTGCCATTGCGATGGCGGCGAAGGCGGCCTGTTGCAGTGGTGCGGGCTTGGTGCATGTCCTGACGCCGGCTGCGGTGGCGGATCGCGTGGCGCAGTTTGTGCCCGAGGCAATGGTGCATGCTGGCGCGCAGCGGGCGGATGGCGGGCTGGCGGCATCTGCATTGGATGGGCTGGCGGATTTGCGGGATTTTGATACTGTGCTCGTTGGGCCCGGTTTGACGGTTCACCCGGATGGTGCGGAGCTACTACACGATGTATTGACGATGCCTGCCTCTGTGGTGGTGCTGGATGCGGATGCGTTGCCTTTGCTGGCGTCGTATCGGCAGCGGCTGTTGCCGCGGCCGAAGGGTGCGTTGATCCTGACGCCGCATCCCGGCGAGGCCGGGCGACTTCTGGACTTGGATGCCCGGCAGGTGCAGGGCGATCGGGTGGATGCCGTGCAGAGGCTTGCGCGCGAATATGGTGCGGTGGTTATCTTGAAGGGGGCGGGGACGCTGGTTTCGGGGGGGGGCGACTGCTGGATGAATCTGACGGGGAATCCGGGTATGGCTACGGGAGGGAGTGGGGATGTGTTGGGCGGTATGGTAACGGCGCTCGGCGCACAAGGTATTGGTGCATTGGAGGCCGCTTGTGCGGCGGTGCATGTGCATGGTGTGGCGGGAGATCTGGGCGCATTGGCCGGTTCCGCGTTGGGGCTGACGGCGAATGGGTTGCTGGATGCACTACCGCGGGCATTTGGTTGGGTACTGGGACGGTGAGAGAGAGGAGCAATTGATGGGGCGGGACGAAACGTTGGCTGAATATGTTGCGGGGCTTTATGGACAATTTCCGGATATTCGGCCTTATGATATGGATGACTGGGATTTTACCTGGTCGGACGAAGGGTATCAATTTCTGGAGGCCTGTGATTTTGGGATGGCGGAGCTGACGTTTCAGCGTCTGATTGCGGTGCGTCCGAATGATCCCGATGGTTTCGAGGGGCTTGCGCTGGTGTATCAGGCGCTTGGGATGCGGGATTGGGCGGTAATGCTGATTGATGAGGCTTTTCGGTTGGCGGGGCTCCGTGTCGAGACAGATCTGATCGATCAGGAGGTGTTGGATGAGATCGTGTTGGAGCGGGATCGCATTTATGCGATGCCGGTGAAGGCGTCTGGCGAGGTTGCGGAAGTGGGGCCAGAGGAGGAGTAGGGATGCGCATTATCTTTATGGGATCGGCGGAAATTGCGTGTGATGCGCTGACCATGCTGATGCAGTGGCCTAGGGTGGAGGTTGTTGGGGTGGTGGCCCAACCCGATCGTAGGGGGGGGCGCAAGTTGCAGCTTGCGGCTTGTCCGGCAAAGCGTCATGCCGAAACGTTGGGTGTGGAAATCTATACGCCAGAGAACGTGAACAGCGTGGAGGCGATTGCGCATATCCGTGGGTGGCAGCCGGATGCCGGTGTGGTGATGGCGTACGGGCAGATTCTGCGGCCTGCTTTGCTGGAAGTGCCTCGCTTCGGTTTTTTGAATGTGCATACTTCCTTATTACCACGTTATCGGGGGGCTGCCCCGATCCAGCGCGCCATTGCAAATGGGGATGCGGTGACGGGGGTGACGGTCATGCAGATGGATGCGGGTATGGATACGGGCGATATACGGGCGATGTTGCCGGTGCCGATTGGTGAGAGGGATACGGCGGGGGATTTGCACGATAAGCTGGGGAAACACGGCGCGCGGCTGCTGAAGTCGGTATTGGCAGATCTTGTGGAGGGGCGTTCGACGCGGTGGCCGCAACCGTCGGTGGGAGTAACCTATGCGCCGCGTTTAGCCAAGTGTGAGGGGCGAATCGACTGGACGCAGCCAGCGCGGTGGCTCTATAATCAAGTGCGTGGATT
>SLBU01000041.1 GCA_007126175.1 Kiritimatiellia bacterium | reverse complement strand
CAGGACCTTTCCTTTTTCATGATGTAAATCCGGCACAGGGTCAACCCCGCCAGGGTGGAAGGGGTGACACTTCAAAATACGCTTCAGCCCGAGCCAACCGCCTCGCAATACCCCGTAACGCGCAATCGCAGCATAGGCGTAGGACGAACAACTCGGGTGAAACCGACAACACGGCCCCAACCAGGGAGAGACCAACATTTGATATAGCCGAATGCACGCAAGCGGAACCAAACGAAAATGCATCACGTTGCACCCCCCTCCGGAATGCACACACGTATGCCTGATGCCAATTTTCGAAAATCCTTGCGCACGGCCTCAATGTCGCATTCCAGAATCCACCTTCGGGCAATCAACACCAAATCGCAAGAAAAAGGTAAGGCCGCTCGATCCAACCGGAACGCCTCACGCAGCAGCCGCTTGGCGCGATTGCGATCCACCGCCCGCCGGAACGTCCGCTTGCTGGCAATGACCCCGCAACGACTTTGATCGGTCAGGGCAGGTAACGCGCGCAGCACCATGGTGCGACCCACCCGGCTCTCGGCCCCCGCAAATAGACGGTCGAAATCCCTGCCCCGCCGTAACCGGCACTTGGTACCAAAACCGGCCTGCTCACGCGTTGCGGGGTGCACCATCACGGCAAAATCACACAGCCGTCAAACGAGCACGTCCCTTACGACGACGACTCTGCAACACCTTGCGGCCATTCTTGGTGGCCATTCGCGCACGAAACCCGACTTTACGCGCACGCTTCTTTGTGGAAGGTTGATATGTCCTTTTCATGATTCTTTACCTCATTCCATACACTTGATAAACTGTCCTGCATTTATGGAGAACGGTGACTCTACACACCAAGCCCCCTGAAAGTCAAGCCAACAACAAGAAAGCCCTACATCATGATACACATTATACTCATCGAACCGCTGATTCCGCACAATACGGGGGCAATCGGGCGTCTGTGCGTGGGGCTCGGCGCACACCTGCACCTGATTGAACCGCTCGGTTTCTCCCTATCCGAAAAAGCCATCCGCCGCAGCGGCCTCGATTACTGGCCCCATCTGGACCTGCACGTCTACCCGAACTGGAAGCAATTTTGCAACCTCAACCAGCCCGACGCCATCCACTTCCTCAGCACCCGTGGAACGCGCTCCCTCTATGATATTGCCTTCGCGCCCCCCTGCTGGCTGGCGTTTGGCAACGAAGCCCGCGGACTGCCCCCTGCCTTCTATCAGACCTACGCCGCCAATCTCTACAAAATCCCCCAACCGGGCGAACACGCCCGCAGCCTCAACCTCGCCAACGCCGCCGCTGTCGCCATGTATGAAGCCTACCGCCAGATCGCCGCCGCCTCCTGATCCTCCCCATCGTCCCCCATCAGCAAAGAGGGCGGCGCACCCGCATTGCCTAATACCCGCAGAAAACGCGCCACCACCTCATGCGCCCGCTTGTGAAATGCTTCCGCCGACGGCGCGGCAACCGGAATCTGCCCGCCCGCCATCACGCTGTGGCCTCCACCTGTCCCCGTGCGCCCGACAAGACGCCCCATCACCCGCCCCGCATTGGCTTGCAAATCCGAAGTTCGCAGGGAAAGCAACAACTGGTTGCCATATGCACCGATGCACAGCGCCCATGTGGTCTCTTCATCGCGCAGCAGTAAATCTGCAATTTCCGACACAATATCCGGATTCTCGACGCTCCCCAACAGCGTATACACACAATTACCCGCCGAATGCGCATTTTTCAACCCCATCCCGATAGCACGAAAATAGGTGCGTGGCACACGCGCCATCGCAATACGCCCCAGCATACGCTTGTTGCTAATCGGGTATAGCGCAAGATAAGCCTCAATATCTGCCTGCACAGCCTCACGCCCCAGATCGGCAGTATCCGATCGAATCCCGTATAACAATGCCGTCGCCAAAGGTACCGACAGCGCGACACCTGCCACAACCATATATTCCTGCATAATCGTTGACGTTGCCCCATAACGGCGGCGCACATCGAAAAACGGCGACTTCCGGCTTTGCGGACGCATCGGGTGGTGATCGATCACAATATCAGGCACCACATCCCGACAAAGCCCGTTATTGCCCGCACAAGGCTGTGTATCAACCAGCGCAATCGCACCAAAGGATTCCAGATTCAGCCCCTGCAACGACTTGATGTTCAACCCCAGATACTTCAACAACGCACGGTTCTCCGCACGACCCACAAAACCACCACAAGCCAACGTCGTCGTTACCTCTTGATACGACTTCGCCAGCTCACGCAACGCCGCCGACGCCGCAATCGCATCCGGATCCGGAAAATCCTGCATCACGATCAACAACGTACGCTTGCCCTCCAGCACGCCCCGCAACCGCGATACCTTCTCCCGCACCATTTTCTTGTGCTCACTCTTCATCCTGCGCATCATAATACGATCCGCCAACATGTCCACCCTCAAAAAAAAAGGGGGTCGCCCATATTTTAGTATTTTTTGCATTTGCCTTGCAGGCAGGAATCTCACGCTTCCTTGCTTGGGTGCGAAAGCCCGTCTTAGGCCCATGCGCACTGCAAACTCGACAGAGCGACTTCGGGCTTCTATAGTTGCAGACCATGAGCCTCCAGATAGAAATTCAAAATGTCCGTCATGTTCTGATTCGCCTTGAGGAAACGATCATCTTTGCGCTCATCGAGCGCGCCCAATTTCTGCGTAACCATGCGGTCTACGAGGCTGGGCGTTTTGGTAGCGTCCTGGAGGGAGAAAGTCTGTGTGGGTACCTCCTGCTGGAATGCGAGCGTACCCATGCCAAGGTGCGCCGCTATACCAGCCCCGATGAGCACCCGTTTTTTGCCAACCTTCCGCCCCCTGTGCTGCCTCCCATTGGCTATAGCAATAATCCTTTGATCCCCAACCAGATCAATATCAACAACCAGATCCGAACGATCTATGAGACCAAAATCCTGGATCGGGTAACGCGCACCGGCGACGATCAGCAATACGGTTCAACAGCCGTCTGCGACGTCTCCTGCCTACAGGCACTTTCCAAGCGGATCCATTACGGCAAATTTGTAGCCGAAAGCAAATTTCGCCATGCCGCGCCTGCGCTGCAAGCGGCCATGGCAGCAGGAGATGGGTCGGCGATTCTGGCCGCCATCACTGACACTGCTGTCGAAAATGATGTGCTTTCGCGCGTTCACAGCAAAGCGCGCACCTACACCAACGAGTTCAAACAAGCGGCGCCACAGATGCCCTTGCAACCGGATGCGATCCGGTCCATCTACGCCGAGATTATCATCCCCTTGAACAAACAGGTGCAAGTAGAGTACCTATTACTTCGGCATTCGCTTGTAGTATGCCCGCCTCTCACACCATAGCACCCAAACCACCCTATAACGACGTCATGCAAAGATTCTCCTACTTCATCAAACGTATTTTTCTCATGATCCCGACGTTTCTCGGGATTACGGTCGTCGTTTTCGGACTGATCCAGTTTGTGCCGGGTGGCCCCGTTGAACAAGCCCTGATGCAAATGCGCGCGATTGGTGCTGGTGGCGAAGGTGCCGCGGGCATCAGTGCCGATGCCTCGGCCGGCCTCACCGAACAATACCGCCGCGAACTCGAGCGACGCTTCGGGTTTGACCAACCCTTTTATCGGCGCTATTGGAACTGGCTCGTCCGTGATCGCCTGGGCATGCGTATGGAATCCTATATGTTCGCCGGCAACAGCGCCTGGGCGCTTATCCGCGGACGTCTCGCCGTATCGCTGATCTTTGGCCTCACCGGCTTTGTAGTAAGCTACGGCATCTGCATCCCGCTGGGCATTGCCAAGGCATTGCGCAATGGATCCCGTTTCGACCTTGCTTCCAGCGCTCTGGTATTCACTGGATACGCCATTCCGACCGTCGCACTCGGCATGATACTGCGTGCCCTGTTTACGGGAGTCATCGAGAATTACCCTGCACTCTTGCCATTGGGTGGATTCCAATCGCCCGGCTACGAAGAACTCTCACTGCTGGGGCGCATTCTCGATCGCCTACGTCATATGACACTCCCGGTGCTATGCTATGTGGCTGGCAACTTTGCCGTTCTCACCATGCTTATGAAAAACACCCTGCTCGATCAGATCAGCCGCGACTATATACGCACCGTTTTTGCCAAGGGAGGCAACCGCCAGCGCGCCGTTTGGGGCCATGCCCTCCGTAACGCCTTGATCCCGATCGCCACCGGCTTTGGCGGCGTCATGACCGTCATGTTCGCAGGCTCCGTCATCATTGAGCGAATCTTTGAAATTCCCGGCATGGGCCGACTGAGCTTGGATGCCATCACAAGCCGCGATTATGCCGTATTCATGGGTATTCTTTCCCTCACATCCATCCTCGGCTTGGCCGGCAATATTCTTTCCGACTTCTGTTATGTCCTGATTGACCCAAGGATCACATTCGAACGATGAAACCACGCCTCTCACCTGTAGCACAAAAACGACTGCGCCGTTTCATCCGGCATCGGCGCGCGCTATGTTCCGCATGGCTCTTTGCTGCCATCAGCCTCGCCGCTCTTAGCGCTGATTTGCTCGCCAATAGCCGTCCGCTCTTTGTGCGCTTTAACAACCAAAGTTTCTACCCCGCCTTCCGCTTCTACCCCGCCGCCCGTTTTCTCCCCGAAGGTGACGATAGAGCCCCGGATTACAAAGCCCTGCGGGAACTCCCGATCTTCTCCGAAACCCCGTCGAATTTCATGATATTTGCCCCCATTCCGTATGGACCAGCCGAAACCATCGATGAAGAGAAACTGGCCGATCAAAGCGGGAGCATTCGGCTTCAGTTTGTACCCATCGCCCGGGCAGCCAGCGTGGATATCGGCCCGGAGTACCGGGTACTGCGCCATGTTGCAGCAGATTTTTTTCTTGGCCGCGAAGAGGCGCAGGCTACTGGCACAAGACTGGATTCGATCTGGAGGCTCAACCTCGATCTCCGCGACGCCATCCAGACACGCTTTCGAAATGAGGCGGCACCAGCCTTCACCACAACCATTGCCCCCCCATATCTCGGTGATACCGCCATCACCATCTCCCTTCCTCCGTTTGCCGCACGTAGCACCCCCCCGCGCACCGTGCGCTTGACGCTACGCCTGGCCGAAACACACGAACGCAATGTTCAACGGTTAACCATAATTCCAGAACGTGGCCCACTCGTGCCCCCCGCCGCGTGGTTCGATCTGCGCGATACCGATCAGGATCGTTTACTGGCGCTTACGCAGGAGTCCCTGCTTGCGGAAACGCCGTTCGAAGTCGAAGCCGGCCCGTACCGCTACCGGGTGTTGCCCGCAGCAGGCATAACCTGGCCACACCCTCCGGTTAAAGGGCACCCCCTCGGAATCGATGGGGCCGGGCGCGACGTCCTCGCACGCATTATTCATGGCCTGCGCGTATCCCTGTTCTTCAGCTTGCTGCTAGTGGTAGCATCCATGACGCTAGGAACCTTGATCGGAGCCGTACAAGGCTACTATGGCGGCAAGACCGACATCTTGATCCAACGCTCTATCGAAATCTGGAGTGCGATTCCCTTCCTATACGTCATGATTCTACTGGGGTCAATCTATGGAGCATCCTTTGCACTGCTCCTGCTCTGTTACGGTCTTTTCAACTGGATCGGCATCTCCTTTTATATGCGCGGCGAATTCCTGCGCCTGCGCAACACACCGTTTGTCGATGCAGCACGTGTGCTCGGGTTGCGCGACCACCAGATCATACTGCGCCACATCCTGCCGAATGCCCTCACGCCCATAATCACGTTCGCCCCCTTCTCGCTTGTCGGTGCCATCGCATCCCTCGCGGCTCTCGACTACCTTGGATTCGGACTACCGGCCCTGACCCCCTCTCTCGGCCAACTTCTGCACCAGGCCCAGACCTATCGTACGGCATGGTGGCTCATATTCTATCCCTCTGCCACACTCTTTATTGTCATTCTGCTCGGCGTCTTCATCGGCGAAGGCGTCCGCGAAGCTTGCGACCCCCGCCCCCGCATACGTTTGGAGTAGCCATGCCAGCACTACTGGAGATTCAAGATCTGACCATCTGTTTCGAGACCGACGAAGGTCCCGTCACGGCCGTCAACCGGCTCTCCCTGACGTTGGAGCAGGGCCAGATTCTCGGATTGGTCGGTGAATCCGGCTGTGGCAAATCCGTCACGGCCATGAGCATCCTGCGCCTGCTGCCGAAACCAGCCTCGCGCATCGCCAGCGGCACGATCCGTTTTCATGGACACGAGCTCCTGACGCTCCCCCTACCGGCGCTGCAGTCGATTCGGGGGAACCGCATCGCTATGATCTTCCAGGAGCCCATGACGGCTCTCTCGCCCCTGCATCGCGTCGGAAGCCAACTTGTTGAAACCCTCCAAATCCATCGTAATATGCCGCGCAAGCAGGCCTGGCCCATTGCCGCCCACTGGCTCAAGCGGGTCGGGTTACCCGATGCCCAAGAACGCATGTATGCGTATCCACACCAGCTTTCCGGGGGCCAGCGACAGCGGGTGATGATTGCCATGGCACTTATGCTCGATCCCGCTCTGCTGATTGCCGACGAACCGACCACCGCCCTCGACGTGACCGTCCAGGCACAAATCTTCGACCTGATGCGCGAAATGCACAAGCCGAATACCGGCATGCTATTCATCACGCACGACATGGGAGCCATCTGGCAAATGTGTACGCACGTTGCCGTAATGTATGCCACCGAAATTGTGGAAACCGGCACCGTGCAGGATGTGTTTGCCCATCCACAGCATCCCTACACCCAAGCCTTGCTCGCAGCAATCCCCTCCAATGCATCTCCCGGAGCACCACTACAAGCCATCCCCGGGCAAGTTCCTCCTCTCCGTGCACTCCCCAAGGGCTGCCACTTCAGTGACCGCTGCCCACATGTCTTCGCCCGTTGCCGCCAGGTGCATCCCAACCTATTTGCAACCAGCAGCGGATATAGCCGATGCTTCCTCGCGGAGGAGACAACATGAGCGCCCCCTTGCTTGCCGTGCAAAATCTTTCGACACACTTCCCCCTCAAAAAGGGTATCTTCAGCCGGACAACCGGAGCAATCCGGGCGGTTGATGATGTTTCTCTTGTCATCCGACCAGGCGAGGCCCTCGGCTTGGTTGGCGAGTCCGGATGCGGAAAATCCACACTCGCACGCACCATTCTCATGCTCGAACGGGCCACCACTGGCACCATTCATTTTCAAGACACGAATATGCTGCATGCCACGCCACAAAAGCTGCGTCGCCTTCGGCGCCACATGCAAGTCGTCTTCCAAGACCCCTTTGCCTCACTCAATCCCGGCATGACCGTGAGGGAACTCATCACAGAAGGATTGATTGTGCATGGCCTACTTCATCGGGCCAACCGACACAAGGCAGCCACTGAGCTGCTGCGCGAAGTCGGGCTGGATCCGGACATGGGCAACCGCTTCCCGCATGAGTTTTCCGGCGGGCAGCGCCAGCGAATCTGTATTGCACGTGCCATCGCCCTGCGGCCCGAACTGCTGATTTGCGACGAAGCCGTCAGCGCGCTGGACGTCTCCGTACAAGCGCAGATCATCAACCTGCTCATGAAACTACGCCAGGATCTTGGTCTCGCCTACCTCTTTATCTCACACGACCTGAGCATCGTGTCGCATTTCTGCGATCGCATTGCCGTCATGTATCTCGGTAAAATCGTGGAGACAGGCAAGAGCACCGACATCATGCAAAACCCACGGCACCCTTACACCAAGTCACTCCTCACGGCGATTCCGCGCATTGGCACCGCGCAACAAGAACGCCTGCGCCTTCCCGGCGAAATTCCCTCGGCCGCAAATCCGCCCGCCGGGTGCCCCTTCCACCCGCGCTGCCGCTTCGCGCAGGACCGCTGCCGTACCACGCCCCCTCTTTTGGAACCGTACGGCACTGCAGGCGATCCGCATGATGTCGCCTGCCACCGCCGGAACGACGCCCTCTACACGTG
>SLBU01000143.1 GCA_007126175.1 Kiritimatiellia bacterium | reverse complement strand
ATTTCATCCAACACAATCAGACTGCGGGACGTGGCATGATGCAAAATGTTGGCAGTCTCCTGCATCTCGACCATGAAGGTACTGCGTCCTCTGGAAAGATCATCATTCGCCCCCACCCGCGTAAAGACCCGGTCCACCAAGCCGATCTCGGCTGCATCGGCAGGTACATAGGAGCCCATTTGTGCCATCACCACCAATACCGCCACCTGCCGAATATAGGTCGATTTACCCGCCATGTTCGGCCCCGTAATGATCAGTAACTGGTTTTCGCCGCAATCCAGCGTGGTATCATTCGCAACAAACCGTATCCCATCATCCGATTGCTCCACCACCGGATGACGCCCATTCTCAATCACGAGCCGATGGGAATCATTGATGGTCGGGCGTACGTATCCTAGCGTTAGGGCTCGCTCGGCCAGCGTGGCCAGCACATCGAGCTGTGCCAAAGCTTGCGCAGCCTGCTGAATCGGCCCCGTCTTCTCGGCAACCAGATCTCGGATCGATACAAACAATGCATACTCCAGCGCAATGGCCCGTTCATGCGCCCCCATGATCTTGTTCTCATACGTCTTGAGCTCAGGCGTAATGAAGCGCTCGGCATTCACCAACGTCTGCTTGCGGATGTAGTCGGCCGGGGCATTCGACAACTGCCCCTTGGATATTTCGATGTAGTACCCGAAAACCTTGTTGTGCCGCACTTTCAGCGTCTTGATGCCCGTGCGCTCCTGCTCCTGGGCTTGAAACGCTGCCAGCCAGTCCCGGCCCTTTGCAGCCGCTTGCCGCAGCTCATCGAGCTCAGGCCGGAATCCATCCCGGATCATGGCCCCTTCCTTGATCGTAACCGGCGGATCCTCCACCAAGGCCTCGCGAATGGCCTGCACAAGCGCAGGCATCGGTTGCAGTGCATCTGCCAGCGACTGCAGCAAGACCGGATCCTGCCCGGCAATCAGTTCCCGCACTGCGGGCAATGCCTCCAGCGAACGTCCGATCGCCACAAGATCGCGGGCATTGCCCCCACCATTGCCGGTCCGCGCAATCAAGCGTGCCAAATCGCGAACGGGCTCAAAAGCATCCCGCACGCACCGCAGCAACCCCCGGTCGCTCACAAATGTCGCCACGGCCTCTTGCCGTGCAGTAATCTGTTCCGATTTTGCCAGGGGACGCAGAATCCAATCGCGTAGCATCCGTGCCCCCATTGGGGTACATGTCGTATCCAGGATACCCAACAAGGTCTGCCCCCCTGTGCGGCCCTTGACCGGTATCAAATCCAGATTCGCACAACCAATCTCATCCAGTGCCAGATACGCATCCTGCTGCCGCGTCTGGAACGACCGGATATGCGCCGTCTGGCGCCGCAAGACCACCTGCAGGTAATACAACAACGCACCCGCAGCACAATATACCGCTGGCTCCTCCTCACATCCAAAGCTGATCAGTGATTGCACCCCGAAATGCCGCACCAGCAAATCGTAGGAGGCATCCCGCCCAAACGTCCAATCCTCGCCATGGCTCACCGGCATTCCCGGCATTACCCGTTGCAATTGCGAGGCAAGTGTCGCGTACACCTTATCCCCTGAATCCGGAATGATGCATTCGGCTGGACTATAGCGCGAGAGCTCATCAAGCGCTGCATCCATATCGGCCGCACGACTCCCCCAGAAGTGTCCCGAGGAAAGATCGACCATCGCAATCCCCCAACAGGAACCCACCTGGCAGATACCGGCAAGATACAGATACTGACTGTGCTCCAACAGCCCGCCCTCCGTGATCGTGCCCGGCGTCACAATCTGCGTCACCTCGCGGCGAACCAAGCCCTTGGCTTCGGATGGATCCTCGACCTGCTCACAAATCGCGACCTTGCAGCCCGCCCGCATCATCCTCGCCAGGTACGCGTCCAACGCATGATACGGCACCCCGCACATCGGAACGCTATTCCGACGCGTCAAGGCAATATCCAGAACAGGCGCGGCTTTCTTCGCATCCTCAAAAAACATCTCGTAGAAATCACCCATCCGGAAAAACAAGATCACGTCATCCGCCAGGTCGCTCTTAATCTGCTGATACTGACGCATCATGGGCGTAAGGGTTTCACCAGCCATGATCCTCTCCCTCTGTTGCAAGCAACAGTGTCTCGTCAGGTTCAAAGTGCATACGCATGTTTTCGGATAGCGAACACCAAACGTCAAGAGGAAGTGCCTCGGGCCGCAATTGCCGGCAAGCCTCCGGCAGCAGTGAAACCGCCGTCTTTCCCGTGGGGGAAGGCTGGGGATACAACATTGTCAACAAATGCCCCATCTGTTTGCGACGTTGCTGAAAGAGTCGACGCGTCAAATGCTGGAAAAACGGCCACCCTTTCTCCGGAAGCAAGGGGCTCGCTAGACGCTCCAGCAGGATTATGGCCGATTGCACCTGCGGGCGTGGCCAGAAACAATTCGGACTCACCCGTTTTACATAGGTTACCGCATGGAAGATTCGGCACCACAAGCCCAGCAAGCCAAACGCGGTACTCCCTGGTGCAGCCGTTACGCGCCCGGCAACTTCATCTTGCACCATAACCGTAATCCGCTCCGGGCGCAGCGGACTTGTCGCCAGGTCCACAAGAATGCGCGTTCCCGGCGTGTACGGTAAATTCGCTACCACCTTGTTGATTCCTTCTGACTCTAGCAGATTTTCGGCCATATCCAGCGCATCGCCATGCAGAATGCGCACATGCGCGTATGCCGAAAGATGCGCCTCCAGTAAAGGAACCAATCGGACATCCTTCTCCACCGCCACAACCTGCGCACCACGCGATAGCAGCCCGGCCGTCAATGCACCCAGGCCCGGCCCAATCTCCAATACCCGATCCGTACCCACGACCCCCGCGGCATCCAGCAAAATCTGTAGAATATTGCCATCAATCAGAAAATTCTGTCCCAGCAAGCGATTCGGACGAATGTCGGCTTCCCGCAGCCATGCGCGCACGACAGATGGTCGCGTGAAGGCCCCGACAGGCCAGACATCTCCCGCCAAAGGATTCGCTGCTGTCACTCGCGCTCACCTACCTCCCGCACCCACTTGCTCAAAAGGGGGTTTCCACTGCAACCGTGACGAAAGCTGCTGCTCGCAGCCGCGCAAGCCAGGCGTCATACAAGGCTTCCGCCCGCTCGCGAAACAACAGCATCTCGATCTGATCATAGGCCTCCGCAAAGGAAAGCTGCTGCGCAGGATCATGCTGCACCAATTGCAACCAAAACTGATTCTCCCCCAGCGCAAGCGGCCCAAGCACCGCACCAACATCCATCTCCATCAAGGGGTTCCGCACCTCTTCGCGCAACTGCACAGGATCAACAGGCCCCCGCAACCCACCTTGCTCGGCAAAACGATCCACCGAAAAACGACGCACCACATCCGCAAAATCCTCGCCAGCCTGCAGCGCGGCAGCCACCTGCTCAGACCCGGTCGAGACCGCCTCCGGATCGTCCCCCGCTGCCCCCAGCACCAACATGCGATAGGTCACGGATCCCGGTTGCGAAAAACGCGCCTGGTTTGCATCATAAAAGGCACGCATCTCCGTCGGTGATATGTGCACATGCCGGTCTACACGCAAATTACGCATCGCACGGACAACCACTTGCTCGCGAATCTCTTCGCGCCAATTGCGCTCACTCCGTCCCTCTTCCCCCAAGGCCCGCAAAAACGCATTACGATCCCCCCGGAATAACTCCTGAATCACCTCTTGCACCCGCGCATCAATCATCATCGGCGGAATCTGAATCTCGCGTTGGTGCTCGTAGGCATCCACGATCAGTTTGCGGGCGATCAACTCCTCCAGTACCTCCCGATATAGATCATTGGCAGCACGCCCCGAACGCCCCTCCCGCAACTGCTGCTGCAGTGTGCTCGATGCGCCCAGCACATCACTCACCGTAATAACATGCGCATCCACATATGCCGCAACACCATCAATCTGAACCGATGCAACCACAACCGGACACCAACCAAATAGCACCACAGATAACCATAGCTTGTTCCACATACACACGCTCCTCTCAAAGACGTTCCAGATTGCGCTGGACCAGACGCCGGCGGATCGCAGTCGCGTCAGCACCGCCTGCCGCCACTCCCGATTGAATCGCGGCTTCCGCCACTGCAACCGATACATCCTCAAACAAACGACGGTCGAACGGCTTCGGAATCAAGTAACCAGCCCCGAACACCAAGTCTTCCCCTGGATAATACGAGCACACCTGCCCTGGCACCTCGCGCCGCGCCAAATCCGCCAAGGCCCGCGCAGCCGCTGTCTTCATGGCGAGATTGATCGTACTCGCCCCAGCATCTAACGCCCCCCGAAATAAAAATGGAAATCCGAGTACATTATTGATTTGATTGGGGAAATCCGAGCGGCCCGTGGCCATCACATAGGGAGCACCATGCAGCGTGGCCGCAACCAGATCCGGATGAATTTCCGGCACCGGGTTCGCCATGGCAAAAATTGCCGGGTAGGGAGCCATCGCCTCGACATCAGCCCGTTTGATGCAATCGGCCACCGAAACCCCAATAAAAACATGGGCATTTTGCAAGGCATCCCCCACTGTGCCAACCGGGCGATCAACCGCATGTTCCGCCTTCTTGCCCGAAAGTGCTTCCCGGCGGCGCGTCACAATGCCACGCGAATCACACAGGGTCACATCCCGGGCTCCCGCAGCCTTGAGCATTTCTGCAATGCGAATACCGGCAGCCCCCGCACCATTGATCACACAACGCAGCTCCGAGAGGTCACGCTCACACAAAACGCAATAGTTCAGTACGCCTGCAAGCGTAATCACGGCTGTGCCCCATTGATCGTCATGAAAAACGGGTATATCCAACATTGCATCCAACCTGTCTTCAATCTCAAAACAGGCGGGCGCCGCAATATCTTCTAGATTGATGCCGCCATACATCGGTGCCAATGCCGCCACAATCTCAATCACGCGCCCAGGATCAGTTGGCCCCCGGTCTCCCCCGCCTTGGCGACAACGGTTCAGCGGCACGGGCCAAGCATCCACATCCCCAAAGGACTTGAATAACACCGCCTTACCTTCCATAACCGGAATCGAGGCCGTTGCCCCCAAATCCCCCAACCCCAGAATTGCCGTGCCATCGCTCACAACCGCCACGAGATTCCCACGCGAAGAATAGGTGCGGGCACTATCCGGATCCGCAGCAATCGCGCGTACCGCCTCGGCAACCCCCGGCGTGTAGGCAAGACACAAATCCTCTACCGTGGCAAGTGGACGCGCACAACGCATCCCCACTTTGCCTCCCATATGATATCGCAAAACCTCTTCACGAGAAAAATCCATGCGGTCATCTCCATGCGTAATCAACCCTTGGCGCTACGAACACCGAGCATGGCAATGACCATGCGCCCCATACGCTTGGGTGCCTGATCGACAACCGCAATATCCTCGCAGTCCTTCAGGACGCGATCGACAACCGCTTCCCCAAGCTCACGATGCGCATTCTCCCTACCCCGGTAGGTCAAGGTGATCTTCACCTTGTTGCCCTTCGAAAGAAATTCGCGCACATGTTGCAACTTCGTCTCGTAGTCATGCTCCTCCACCCCCGGGCGAAACTTGATCTCCTTGACCACCGTCTGATGCTGGTGCTTACGCTTCTCCCGCTCCTTACGCCCCTGCTCGTAACGATATTTCCCGTAATCCATGATCTTACACACAGGCGGCTTCGCCGTCGGGGAAATCTCTACCAGATCCAGATCTGCATCCTGGGCGATTCGCATCGCCTCACGCGTGGGCATAACACCAAGCACCGTTCCATCTGCTGCCGTAAGACGCACCTCCGGTACCCGGATCTTATGATTGACTCTGATAAACGCGCGAATAATGAACCTCCACTGCTACTGTTATCTCTTTTCTTCCTGCTGCAACCGAAGCAACACTGCCTCGACCGACATCGCCTCTTGCTCGCCTTCACGATCACGCAATGTGACCGTGCCAGCCTCCTGCTCCCCAGCCCCCACAATCATCATGTAGGGCAACCGGTCATTGCGAGCCAAACGAATTTTCGCACCAATGCGCTCATCACGACGATCTACCGTGACTCGTACATCCTGCTCGCGCAATTGGGCCGCCACCTCCTCGGCGTACCCCAACTGGCCATCCGAAATCGGTAGTATCCGCATTTGTTCCGGCGCCAGCCAAAACGGAAACTTGCCGCCATAATGCTCCACCAATACCCCAAAAAATCGCTCAATGCTGCCAAGCAAGGCACGGTGTACCATGTAGGGACGATGCTTCGCATCTCCATCGGAACCCGTGTAACAAAGATCAAACCGCTCCGGAAGGTTGAAATCAAATTGGATCGTTCCCATCTGCCATTCACGCCCGATCGCATCCTTGATCTTCAAATCGATCTTCGGCCCATAAAAAGCGCCACCACCGGGATCTACTTCATATGCGATCCCCTCCGTCTCCAGTGCACGCTGCAGTGAATGCGTGGCCTGCTCCCAGCGCGATGGTTCCCCCACCGCCTTTTCAGGACGCGTTGCCAGATAGGCCGAAATCTCTTCAAAACCGAAGGCACGCAGCATCTTCAGCGCAAACGAAACCGTCTCCCGAATCTCGTCCTCGATCTTTTCGGGCGTACAGAAAATATGGGCATCATCCTGGGTAAAGCCACGTACCCGGAAAAGGCCATGCAAGACGCCGCTTTTCTCATAACGGTAGACCGTCCCGAGTTCTGCCCAGCGCAAGGGTAAGTCCCGATAGGAACGAATCTGGCTCTTATAGATCTGAATATGAAACGGACAATTCATCGGCTTGACGAAATAATCGTTGCCGTCCACTTCCATCGGGGCATACATGTTTTCCTTGTAGAAATCGACATGTCCCGAGGTTTGCCACAACTGCGCCCGCCCAATATGGGGCGTATAGAGAAGCTCGTAGCCCGAACGATAATGCGCCCGCCGCCAGAAATCCTCAATAATCGAACGAATACGCGCACCGCGCGGATGCCAGTGCACCAATCCAGGCCCCACATCCTCCCGGATACTGAATAAATCCATTTCCTTGCCCAGCTTGCGGTGGTCGCGCTTCTGCGCCTCCTCCAACTGCTTGAGCAAAACCTTGATGGCCTTCGGGCTCTCGGCCGCAATCCCATAAATTCGCTGTAGCATCGGATTCGTTTCCTTGCCACGAAAATACGAGCCCGCCACCGACGTCAGCTTGAACCCCCGTAGTTCTCCTGTGCGCTCCACATGTGGACCACGGCACAAATCCGTAAAAGCCCCACAGCGGTAAAACGAAATTTCTTCGCCTTCGGGAATGTCGGCCAGCCGCTGGATCTTGTAGTCTTGCCCCTGGGATGCCAACATCGTGCGTGCTTCCTCGCGCGTGGTGGTGAATCGCTCGAAAGGGACATCCTCGGCGACAATACGGGCCATCTCAGCCTCAATCGTCGGAAAATCTTCCGGTGCCAGACGGTGCGGCATATCAAAGTCGTAATAAAACCCGCCGTCGGTTGCAGGGCCAATATCCAGCTTGACATCCTCAAACAACTGGCAAATTGCAGCTGCCATTACATGCGCCGTACTATGGCGCAAACGATCCAGATCCAATGAATCCCCCTTAAAGGCTAAATAATATGATGGCTTCACAACCGAAGCGTACAACGTGTCTGTACGAATGCTAGACACTAGTAATTGCAGGGCCTGCTGTCAACTCATTCCATACAGGTCCGCACACCCGTGGCTTGCCCGCCCGTGAGAAGGGGTTTTACTTGCAATCCATGCAAAACTCCAGTAGCGTTGCACCCATTCTGTTTCGATCCGAAAACATTACACCGCAAACAAGGAGAACTATGTCCACGATTATTGACATCACTGCCCGCGAGATTCTTGACTCCCGCGGCAACCCCACTGTCGAAGCCGATATCCTGCTGGATAATGGCGTGCTCGGGCGCGCCGCCGTACCGTCCGGTGCCTCCACGGGCGAAAATGAAGCTGTGGAACTGCGCGACGGGAATGCCAAACGCTACCTCGGGAAAGGCGTCCTCAAAGCCGT
>SLBU01000061.1 GCA_007126175.1 Kiritimatiellia bacterium | reverse complement strand
ACGGACTGCTTGTAGCGGCGGGCGACTTCGGGCCAGTTGATGACGTTCCAGAAGGCTTCGATGTAGCTACCGCGCTGGTTCAGGTAGTTCAGGTAGTAGGCGTGCTCCCAGACATCGAGGGCCAGGATGGGGGTGCCGCGTTGTTCGACGACATCCATGAGG
Organism: Kiritimatiellia bacterium; assembly: GCA_007126175.1. Classification (GTDB taxonomy): domain Bacteria; phylum Verrucomicrobiota; class Kiritimatiellia; order UBA8416; family UBA8416; genus T3Sed10-140. The sequence continues at coordinate 7,929 of SLBU01000061.1, read as the reverse complement.
GGGTTGTCCTGGTTGGGGGTGGAGCTGACGAAGAGGGATCCATCGGGGGCGATGGAGAGCCAGGCCCAGCCGCTACCAAAGACACTTCGGGCCGCCGCGTTGAATTGTTCCTGGAATTCGATGAATGAGCCAAAGTTCCGGTTGATTTCCAAGGCGAGCATGCCGTCGGGTTCGCCGCCGTCGGGAGACATGATGTTCCAGAATAGGGTGTGGTTGTAGTGTCCGCCGGCATTGTTGCGCACAGCGGTGGGCCAGGCACTGATCTGCCCGAGAATGGTTTCGATGGGAAGTTGTTTGAGGGCCGGGAAGTCCTTGGCGGCATTCACGAGGTTATTGTAGTAGCCCCGATGGTGGCGATTGTAGTGGATTTCCATAGTGCGGGCATCGATATGCGGTTCGAGGGCCGCATAATCATAGGGCATGGGCTGGAAGGGCCATGCGGTTTCGGCGGCTTGTGCCCATCCGGCAATCAACAGGCTTGCGATGATCCATTTCATTTTGCTCCTCCTTTTTGGTGGTTGCGTTCTTTTGTTTCGGCAGGCCATGCGGTCGACCACAAGATATTTGCTAGCGCATGGCGCGTCGGTTTACACAAGCTGTATACAACCACATGCGGGGACGTTGATCAAATCAAATCGGGTGATGCACGCTGGGTGTAATATTATTGTGCAATAGGTATGGACGCGGAATTGTGACAGGGGTAGCATGATTGTTATGTATTCAGTGTTTTAAAAACCTGCGCGTCACAAAGGGGGTCACGATGACGGAAGCTTTGAAGGGCTGTATGTGTACAGAAACGATGACCGAGGCGGAGATGCTGTCTGAGCTTGGAGATCTCACAGCGGAGTACCGCGACAAGCCTGGGGGGTTGATACCGGCACTGCAAGTGGCGCAAAGCCGCTTCGGGTATTTGCCTGAGTCTGTGCTGCGTCAGATCGCAAAGGATTTTGATAAATCGTATAGCGAAGTTACCGGCGTGGTGAGTTTTTATTCTTTTTTTTCGACGACACCGCGCGGGCGTCACACGGTGCGGGTGTGTCTAGGGACGGCCTGTTATGTGCGTGGTGGCAAGGAAGTGCTGGCCGCAGTCCGGAAAGAGTTGGGGATTGATGTAGGGGAGACGACGGAGGATCAGCAATTCTCGTTGGATGTGGGGCGTTGTTTTGGTGCTTGTGGGTTGGCACCGGTGTTGATGGTTGACGACGATGTACACCAGCGCGTGAAACCTTCCAAGTTGGGTGCGTTGCTCAAGGCGTATCAGGCAGAACCCGTAGCAGAAGAGGTGGTGGCATGATTGCAAGATTACCGGAACCAATTGTTTCCGTGGCGGCATTACGAGCGATGGTGCGGGAACCGGAGAAGCGTGTGGACGGTGGGCGTACGGTGCTGATGTGTGCTGGTGGGGGCTGTCTGGCCTCTGGTTCGGATAAGCTGCTGCTTGCGCTGCGCGAGGAGATTGCCCGTGGCGGAGTGAATGTGCAAGTGCATGCGGTGGGCTGTATGGGGTTGTGTGCGGCGGGTCCTGTGTTGCTCGTGTTGGAAGATGGTGTTTTTTACCAGCAGGTGAAGCCGGAAGATGTGGGCGAGCTGGTGGCTGCGATTGCGGCGGGCAAAACGTTGGAACGGTTGTTGTATCGCGATCCGCGTGGCGATGCCGTGATACCGCACGAAGCGGATATCCCGTTTTTCAATCGGCAAACGAAAATTGTATTGCGTCATTGTGGTCGGATTGACCCTGAGAGTTTGCCGGAGGCGTTGGCGGCGGGTGTGTATCAGGGGGTCGGGAAGGTGTTGAGCGGGATGACGCCGGATGACGTGATTGCGGAGATGCGTACATCCGGCTTGCGGGGGCGCGGGGGAGCCGGTTTCCCGACGTGGAAGAAGTGGGAGTTTACGCGGCAGACCGTGTCGGATCAGCGTTATATACTTTGCAATGCGGATGAGGGGGATCCGGGTGCCTACATGGATCGCAGTGTGTTGGAGGGGGATCCGCACAGCCTGATTGAAGGCATGATGATCGGTGCTTATGCGATTGGTGCGACGCAAGGCTATGTGTATGTGCGTGCAGAATATCCGCTGGCGGTTGCGCGGTTGCAGAAGGCGATTGATGATGCGCACGCCTGTGGGCTGCTGGGGACGGATATTCTGGGCACGGGGTTTTGTTTTGATTTGGAAATCCGGATGGGATCGGGTGCATTTGTGTGTGGCGAGGAAACGGCCCTGATTGCCTCGATTGAAGGGCGTCGTGGTGAGCCGCGTCCGCGTCCGCCTTTTCCGGCCAAGAAAGGGCTGTGGGGGAAGCCGACGGTTCTGAATAATGTGGAGACCTATGCCAATGTGCCTGCAATCCTCGGGCGGGGTGCTGATTGGTATGCTTCGCATGGTACGGAGCAGAGCAAGGGGACCAAGGTGTTTGCATTAGCTGGTGCGGTGCGCAATACGGGGTTGGTCGAGGTGCCGATCGGCACGCCGCTGGGCGAGTTGATTTATGACATTGGTGGCGGGATTGTAAACAACAAGCCCTTCAAGGCGGCGCAGTTGGGCGGACCGTCGGGCGGTTGTGTGCCGAAACAGCATTTGAATGTACCGTTGGATTACGAGTCGCTCCAGGAGTTGGGGTCGATCATGGGGTCCGGTGGTCTGATTGTGATGGATGACGAGGCCTGCATGGTGGATGTGGCCCGTTTTTTCATTGAGTTTGTGCAGGAGGAATCCTGTGGCAAGTGCGTGCCTTGCCGGGTGGGGACCAAGCGGATGTTGGAGATTCTGACGCGGATCTGCGAGGGGCGCGGACACATTACGGACATCGAGCGGCTGGAGGAGCTAGGGAATTTCATCAAGGAGGGATCCTTGTGTGGACTTGGGCAGACGGCCCCGAATCCGGTGCTATCCACGATTCGGCATTTCCGGGAAGAGTATGTGGAGCATATTCGGGATCGGCATTGCCGGGCGGGGGTATGCCCGTCGTTGGTGCGGGCCCCCTGTCAGGCGGCTTGTCCGGCGGGGGTGGACATCCCGGGATTTGTTTCGCTGACAGGCGAGAAACGTTTCAGCGAGGCGTTGGGTTTGCATCGCAATCGCAATCCTTTTGCGAGTGTGTGTGCGCGGGTGTGCTTCCATACATGCGAGGAGAAGTGCCGGCGGTCGTCGCTGGATAGCCCGGTCTCGATCCGCGGGGTCAAGCGCTTTATGGTAGACCAGGAACGCGAGATGCAATTACCAGAAGTACGGGAAGATGCTGTGAATGCCGCGCGCAAAATTGCGATTGTGGGTGCGGGGCCGGCGGGTCTTTCGTGCGCGTACTTTTTGGCACGGCTCGGTTACAAGCCGGTGGTCTTGGAGAAGGAGCCGCGTCCTGGCGGCATGCTGGTGCAGGCGATTCCGGCGTATCGGCTGCCGCGAGAAACGTTGGCGCGCGAGATTCGTTTGATCGAGAGCATGGGAGTAACGATCAAGACGGGGCAGGCGCTGGGTCGGGACTTTACGGTGGAGAGTCTGCAGGCGGATGGGTATGAGGCGGTATTTGTGGCGACGGGTGCACCGGATGGTATTCGTGTGGAGATGCCGGGCGCAGATGCCGCGGGTGTCGTTGATGCGATGGAATTTCTGCGGACGTACAACATTCGCGGTGCGGTGCCGGTGGGCAAGAAGGTGATAGTTGTGGGTGGCGGCAATGCCGCGATTGATGCAGCACGGACGGCGGTGCGGCTGGGTTCGGAGGAGGTTTCGGTGGTATACCGGAGAACCCGCGAGGAAATGCCGGCTTATGCCGAGGAGATTGAAGAGGCGATGCAGGAGGGGGTGAAGATTCTCTCGCTTACGGCACCGGATGAAGTGGTGGTTGCCAAGGGCAAAGTGGCGGGCTTGCGTTGTCAGCATATGCATCTGGGCGATTTTGATCGTTCGGGTCGCAGGCGTCCTGAGGCCGATGCGGATGAAGCGTTTGTGCTGGATGCGGATCAGGTCATCATGGCGGTGGGTCAAACGTTGGATCCGGCGGTATTTGGTGGTGCGTGTGCCACGAGCGACCGTGGGTGGATACAGGCGGATCCGGTAACGGGATGTACGTCCTGCGAATGGGTCTTTGCGGGGGGGGATGTCGTTACGGGGCCGATGTCGGTTGTGCATGCGATTGCGGATGGCGAACATGCCGCGATTGGCATTGATGCACATTTGACGGGGTCCAAGCATGCCTTCTGGCGGGTGGAACAAGAGAATACGACGGACTACGATCCGGACGCTGATCCGGTGCCGTATCCCCGTGAGCGGTTGCGTATGATGTCGGTAGAACAACGCCGCAACAATTTTGATGAGGTGGAAATGTCTTGGAACGAAGCGGAGGCTGTGCGGCAGGCGCGTCGTTGCCTGCGTTGTGATTATGGCAAGAAAATCGTGGTGGATGAGGAGGTGCAGCATGCTTAATCTCACAATTAACGGGAAGTCGATTACAGCGGAAAGTGGAACCACGATTCTGGCTGCGGCGCGCAGTGCGGGCATCCGGATTCCGACGCTTTGTTATTTAGAAAAGAGTGAGCCGACGGGGGCTTGCCGGGTATGTCTAGTGGAAGTGTCGGGTGCGCGTACGCTGTGCACGGCCTGTTCGATGCCGGTTGCCGATGGGATGGAGGTGCAGACCAATAGCCCGAAGGTACGTGCGGCCCGGCGTCAGACGGTCGAGTTGTTGCTTTCCGAGCATGATGGCAATTGTCAGATCTGTGATCGGAATCAGGACTGCGAACTGCAGAATCTGGCTTCGGAGCTAGGCGTGCGCGAGATTCCTTTTGAAGGAGAGAAGGCGGAGGCACGGATCGATGCGAGTACGCCTGCGCTAGTGCGCGATAATTCCAAATGTATTAAGTGTCGGCGTTGTGTGACGGTATGCTCGGCCATTCAGGGGGTGGGGGCATTGCAGCCGCAGGGGCGCGGCTTCGATACGGTGATTGGTCCGGCCTTTACGCTCAATCTGGACGGGGTGGCTTGTGTACAATGTGGCCAGTGCGCAGCAGTGTGCCCGGTGGGAGCCATATCAGAGCGTAGCCATGTCGAGGGCGTATGGGCTGCGCTGGAGGATTCGTCCAAGACGGTGGTGGTGCAGACGGCACCAGCGATTCGCGCGGCACTGGGGGAGTGTTTTGGATATGCGCCGGGCACATTGGTGACCGGCAAAATGGCATCGGCCTTGCGCGCGCTAGGATTCGATGGCGTCTTTGATACGAATTTCACGGCTGACCTGACGATCATGGAAGAAGGTACGGAATTATTGACGCGGCTCAAGCGCGCGCTAGTGGATGGAGAAGATGTTCCTCTGCCGATGTTTACGAGTTGTTCGCCAGGGTGGATTAATTTTGCGGAGTATTACTATCCGCAATTTTTGCCGAATCTTTCGACCTGCAAATCGCCGCAGCAAATGTTTGGTGCGGTGGCCAAGACGTATTATGCGCAGAAGATTGGGGTGAAGCCGGAGGATATGGTTGTGGTGTCGGTGATGCCGTGCACTGCCAAGAAGTTCGAGTGCCAGCGCCCGGAGATGCATGCGAGTGGGGTGCAGGATGTCGATTATGTACTGACGACCCGTGAGCTGGGGCGGATGATCAAGGAGGCGGGGATTGATTTTCGTGCCTTGGAGGATACTGAGATGGATGTGCCCTTGGGGCTCAGTTCCGGTGCTGCGGATATTTTCGCCAACACGGGTGGTGTGATGGAGGCGGCCTTGCGTACGGCTTACGAGCTGATCACAGGGCGTCCTTTACCGATGGACAATCTACATGTGCAGCCGGTGGCGGGTTTGACGGGGATCAAGTCGGCTTCGATTGTGCTGGAGGATTTGTTGCCGGAGTGGGCGTTTCTGGAGGGTGTTGAGTTACACGTGGCGGTTTCGCACGGCTTGGCCAATACGCGTAAGCTTCTGGAGAAGATCCGGACAGGTGAGGCAAAGTATCATTTTGTGGAGGTCATGACGTGTCCGGGTGGGTGCATTGGTGGTGGTGGGCAACCACGCTTGACGGATGACGCGATTCGCTGCAAGCGCATGGATGCCATTTTTGCGGAAGACGAAGGCAAGCCCATGCGCAAGTCGCATGAGAATCAGGCCGTGCAAGAGTTGTATAAGGATTTTCTGGGAGAGCCCCTTGGTCACAGATCGCACGAGTTGCTGCATACGCATTATCATGCCAAGGAACCGGTGTAGGTAGGCGAATAATCGCTCATTATCGAGTATCGGATCCTGCCGCGTGCCTGGGGTGACCAAGGGTTTAGCGTTGCGCCACGGTATCTTTTTCCTTATCGCCATCATTGCGCGATTGTGGCATGCTGATGCTTCGAAGTTGACATTCCATAACAGAAGGTGTTGCGATGGCCGACAGGTGTTCGCGGAATGCTACGGCATGGCATACCTAGGGCTAACAAGGAAATGATCATGTATATGAGACGTTGCTACTGGCTGGTTGTTTTTGTTGCGATCACACTCACGACACCGATCCAAAGTGTGTTGTATGCAAATGAACCTGTCACGCGCGAGCAGTTGTCGCAGGTCGCCCGTGGCTTGCTTCCGGAAGATGACAAAGCGGAAATTGTACTGCGTGACGGAAGGCGTTTACGTGGCGAGTTGATCGATCAGAATGAGCAGGAATACGTGCTCCGTATATCCAGCGGCACGATCTCCTCAAGGCGCATCATCCCACGTGAAGAGGTAACGGTCATTTCCACGGTGACAATTGCGACGCACCTTGCGAATGCGTTGCATGCATTCGCGCTTGATCCTGATGAAAGTCTTGAACCAGAAGAATACCGCGAGGCGCTGGCCTTGTTTGATGAGTTTCTTACGCTTTTTCCCGACCATTCTGCCGTGCCTGACATTCGCGACAAGCGCGACGTATTTGCGGAGGAGTTTACCTATGTTGAACGGGGTATGCGGAAGATGGGGGGGGAATGGTTTACGCCGGTGCAGGCTGCTGTGCATGAATTTGATCGTGCCTCTGCCGAGATGACAAAGATGGAGGAGCGTTTCCGGGGGATTCAAACGGCGCGCGGGAATGTAGATCCAGCCGCCCGCGAGCATTACGATACGTTGCGCGATCTTTGTCGAGATATTGCCCGGCGTGTTCCCCAGATCATGACGGAGCGGCTGCCGTTTTTGATTCGGGAGGAGCGGTTCGACGAGGCCTTTCTTGAAATGAACGCGTTTCTACGGTTCTGGATCGCCGAAGTGATCCAGGCCGAGACCCGTGCCGCGGATCGAAATCGGATTGGTCGAGGGGTATTTGAAGGTATGGATTTCGATTATTTGTTGCGTTTGCATCGCCGGATCATGGAGCCATATGCGGCCATGCGTGCCCGCCAGGGCGAGCAACCGCCTGCGAACGTATTTATTCCTGCGGATGTGGCTTATATACCGGGGGGGTACTTCTTCATGGGGAATGCGGCGGCCAAACCGGATGATCCGGATTTTCCGTTTCGTGCCGTATTCGTGGAACCGTTTCTGATGGATCGTTATCAGGTTTCGAATGCGCAGTATCGGGAGTTTGTGGAGTACGTTCGCGCGACGGGCGACTACTCGATGTCGCACCCATCGGCACCGCCCCTGAAGGACCATAAGCCTGCTGGTTGGGATTATCCCGAGCTTAGCCATGATAAGCAACCGGTTGTGGGTGTGGACTGGTTTGATGCGTATGCTTACCTGCGCTGGCGGGGCAAGCGGTTACCCACAGAGGCTGAGTGGGAGATGGCTGCGCGTGGTCGGGATGGAAGAACGTACACTTGGGGGGAGGAGCCGCCTGCGCGTACGGTGGTCAACACGCCGGCGGGGCGGGCGTATCTTGCTTCGCAGATGGATGAACAAGTGCCACCCCCGCCGCCCCCGCGTCAGCGGAAGAGCTGGTTTGCGTGCCAGCGTCAACCGCCCCCTCCGCCTGAGAGTCTCAAGACGGTTTT
>SLBU01000170.1 GCA_007126175.1 Kiritimatiellia bacterium | reverse complement strand
TCCTGCTGGATCTGTGTGAGGTGGTCGGCGCTGCAAAAACTTTCGGCATAGATCTTGTAGACATCTTCGGTGCCGGAAGGCCGCGCCGCAAACCAACCATTGGCCGTTTGCACTTTGACCCCGCCAATGGCCTCCTGATTGAAGGGCGCCTGCGTAAGCACCGCGGTAATAGATTCTCCCGCCAAGGTGTCAGCGGCAATTTGCGCCGGCTGCAGCGCCGCTAAGGCCTGCTTCTGTGCCGGCGAGGCCACGGCATCAATACGGGCATAGGCCGGTGCCCCATGCACAGCTTCCAACTCCTGATAGTATTGGCCGGGGTCTTTTCCTGTAACCGCCAGGATCTCGGCCGCCAGCAGGTTCAGGAGGATACCATCCTTGTCCGTCGTCCAGACCGAGCCATCTTTTTGCAGGAAGGACGCCCCCGCGCTCTCCTCGCAGCCGATCCCGAAGCTCCCCGTCAGCAAGCCATCCACAAAATACTTGAAGCCGACCGGCACCTCGGCCACCTTCCGGCCCGTTGCCTCTGCCACGCGATCGATCATCGCGCTCGAAACCAGCGTCTTGCCGATCATGGCATTCGCTGGCCAATCCGACCGCTGCCGGAAGAGGTAGTCGACAGCCACGGAAAGATAGTGATTCGGGTTCATCAGTCCGGCCGTGGGGGTCACAATGCCATGCCGGTCGAAATCGGCATCATTCCCAAAGGCCACATCGAAACGATCCTTCAAATCAATCAATCCCGCCATCGCATAGGGCGAGGAGCAGTCCATCCGGATCTTGCCATCCCAATCGATCCGCATAAACATAAAGGACGGATCCATGCTCTGGTTCACCATTTCGAGGTTCAGACCATAGTGCTCGGCAATTACAGGCCAATAGCCGGCACCGGCACCGCCCATGGGATCCACCCCGATATGCAAATCCGCCTTGCGAATCGCCTCCATATCGAGGATACCGCTTAATGCTTCCACGTAAGGCTGCACAAAATCAAAGGCCTGGCAGGTGGGCAGCGCCAGGGCCTTGTGCAAGGGCACCCGCTTGATGCCTTGCACCCCGCCATCCAGCAGTTGATTGGCCCGGTCCTGGATGGCCTTGGTCAAGCTGCCGGCAGCGGGTCCCCCATGCGTCGGGTTGTACTTGAAGCCCCCATCTGTCGGAGGATTGTGCGAAGGCGTAATAATCACACCATCCGCCAGGTCATCGGTACGTCCGGCATTATGGGCCAGGATCGCCCGCGAAACTGCCGGGGTCGGAGTAACGCCGCGCCCCTCCTGGTAGCGCACTTCCACGCCGGCCGCCCCAAACACTTCCATGGCGGTAATCCAGGCCGGCTCGGAGAGGGCATGCGTATCCATCCCCATAAACAGGGGCCCCGTGATCCCCTGCTGCCGCCGCACCTCCACCACGGCCGCTGCTATCGCCAGAATGTGAGCCTCTTGAAAAGTGCCCTGCTCCGCCGTCCCACGGTGCCCCGATGTACCAAAACTGACCTTGCCCTGTTCGGGCGCACGATAATAGGATGCTAGCAAGCGCGGAATGTTCACGCGCTTGGACTCAGGGGCAGGCTTACCTGCCAGTTCATGTATCGACATGTTGTTTCTCCCTACGTTGGCGAACCACTTCGTATAGGGCAATGGCCCCTGCCACTGCCGCATTCAAGGACGTCACCTTGCCCAACATCGGCAAGGCAACCAGATAATCACAATTCTCACGTGTGAGCCGGCGCATCCCGCGCCCCTCACTGCCCACCACAACGCCCAGCGGCCCCGTCAAATCCGTTGCGGTCAATGCCGTCGATCCTTCGCCCCCCTCCAGTCCGGCAAACCAGACGCCGCGATCCTTCAGCAAGCGCATGCAGCGCACCAGATTCGGCACCTGCGCCACCGACAAATGCTCCGCCGCCCCTGCGGATGCCCGCACCACAGACGCCGTGATGCCAGCCGCCCGATGCTCGGGAATCACCACTCCGCAAACCCCCGCTGCCTCTGCCGTTCGCAGCAGGGAGCCCACATTCTGTGGATCTTCCAGATGATCCAAAAACAAAAACAACGGATCCTGGATCTGCTCAGCATCACTGAGCATTTTCTTGTAGGAGACATACCGGAACGGACTCACAACCGCGGCCACCCCTTGATGATTGCCCCCTTCTGTCAGCAGATCCAGTGCCGCCGGGTCCGAGGGCGTAATCGTGATGCCCTTCTGCTTGGCCAACGCAAGAATTTCCTCCAAATCGCCCCGCTCCTGCACTTGCGCAGCCAGGTAGAACGTTTCGATCCGGCGGCGTCCTGCCAGCAACATTTCGCGCACGGGTTGGCGTCCATACAACACATCGCTGCGCCCAGATAGGCCGCCCGCCCCGCGTCCATGGCCACGCCCGCCGCGACTCCCCCGATGATACTGCTGCCTAGCCATTGGCTTCCCCCTCTAACAAAAGACCGTGTAAAATCCCTATGATACTGTGTACGGCGATATCGCTTCGCAAAATACGGGCACCCAGTGTTATGCATCTAAACCCATGCATACGCAACAAAGCAACTTCATAATCTGTCCAGCCCCCCTCGGGACCAATCGCCACCAGCGTCGGACCTGCCAAACGCGCCTGTGTCGCCGGACAAGCATCCGCCCCCGGGTGCAACAAAAGGCGCGTGCCGGGCCAGTGCGTCAGTTCATCCTCCACCAGTGGTTTCAAGCGGCGTTCGACCCGCACCTTCGGCATGCGGGTTTCCCCGCTTTGCTCGAGTCCCTCGATCAAAAGCGGTTCATACTGTTCCGGCTGGAGCCAGTGCGTATCGAAATACACCCGCTCGACCTTGGCCGCATTGGTCAGGATCAATGTTTCCACACCCCAGCCCGCCAGCGGTGCAAAAAGCCGTCGCAACACCTTCGGGCGTGGTAATGCCAGTAGCAATGTAATGCCGGTTGGTGGCAGAGCAGGTTCCGTAAAGGCACAGCGTAAAGACACATCTCCGTCCGTTTTCACGGCGACAACCTCAGCCACCCCGCGCCCGCCCCCCAGCAACCCAACGCGCACCAGACCGCCTACCCCTTTACGCAACACACCAAGGACATGTTCGGCCCGGCGCCCTGTGAGCACCACTTGCCGATCCCCATGCAACTCGTCTGGCTTGATCACAACCTGATTCATACTACCGCGTACCCTGCCCGTAGCAGGTGGACCACGTCAAGCCTAGCATGCGTACACCATGAACAATCACCCAAATGCACCCATCGTTGGACCAGAAAACGAATCGAGTAAAACGCGTATTTTGAGGAAAATGGCCTGCATCTGCTTTGCACCACTGGTAAAATGCTTGTAAGAGCCGGGCCATCCGCATACGATTGAAAGCTGTATACATACAAAACCGGTTTTGCTGGGAGCTCTCTCGACACCCCGATTGCACCGGTAAAGAACCAGAAACGTTAGAGAAGGCATTTATCATCATGCAGACAGTTGGTATAGGAATACTCGGATTTGGAACCGTTGGGGCCGGTGTGGTGGAAGGTCTCATGCACAATGGCGCGTTGCTAGCGCAGCGCCTCGGCGTGAAACCCGTATTGCGCGGGATTGCCGACCTTGACATTGAGACTGATCGCGGGATCGCTGTCGACCCCGATCTACTGACAACCGACGCCGCGGCACTGATTGCCCGCGACGATGTAGATATTGTGGTCGAACTTATCGGGGGCACCGGGGTGGCACGCAAACTCGTGGAGCAAGCGCTACAGCTCGGCAAACCCGTCGTTACCGCCAACAAGAAACTGCTGGCTGAACATGGTGCAAGTCTCTATGCCCTTTCTGAGAAACATCAGGCGGATTTGTATTTCGGTGCGAGTGTCGGCGGCGGCATCCCCATCATCCGTGCCTTGCGCGAGGGCCTGGCCGGAAACAACATCCTATCCATACAGGGCATCCTTAACGGGACCTGCAACTATATCCTGACCCGCATGGAGACAGAGGGGTTACCCTTTGCCAATGTGCTTGAGGATGCCCAGCGCCTGGGCTATGCCGAAGCCGATCCATCGCTGGATATTGACGGGTTCGATACGGCCCACAAGGCGACCATCCTGGCCTCCCTCGCGTATGGAAAACCCTTCGACCTCACACAGGTGCATATCGAGGGCATTGGTGATCTTGCGCGGACGGACGTCGAGCAGGCGGCTGCACTCGGGTACCACATCAAACTGCTGGCCGTGATTCGACGTGACGGGGATGCCATAGAGATCCGCGTAGCCCCGACACTGGTTCCGCAAAGCTCCCTGCTCGCATCCGTGCATGGCGTATTTAATGCCGTGATGGTCGAATCCGATCTCGCCGACCACACCATGTACTATGGGCGTGGGGCCGGGCGCCTACCGACTGCAAGCACCGTGCTAGCCGACATTGCCGATGCCGCCCGCAATTTGACCATGGACGCCATGATGCGCGTACCCGCGATTCCCCCGACGGGCGAATCGCTGCAAGTCAAGGATATCCAGCAGATTCTCTGCCGCTATTACCTGCGGTTGTCGGTCGAGGATCAACCCGGTGTGCTCGCCCAGATTACAGGGCTACTGGCAAAACGTAATATCAGCATCGAGTCCTTCATCCAGAAACGCCCGGATGCCCAAGGACATGCCACGCTGATCATTGTGACCCATGAGGCGCTCGAAGCAAATATGACCGCCGCACTCGCGGCGATTGCAGAACTTTCGGTTGTCGAACCGCCGACAGTTCGCTTGCGCATCGCAACCATCTAAACACAAGGACGTAAGCATGAAAGTATGTAAATTCGGGGGCAGCTCCGTTTCCGACGCCAACCAGATCAGAAAGGTTTGTGCCATCATTCTGGCGGATCCCACGCGGCAGATTGTGGTGGTGTCCGCCCCCGGCAAGCGTTCCAAGGAGGATACCAAGGTAACCGACATGTTAATGCATTGCGCGGAAGCCCGGTTAGCGGAAGGGGACTGGGAAAGCCTGCTGGCCCCAGTCGTTGCGCGGTATACCGAGATCTGCCGCGATTTGGAGCTCGATCCGGCTGTCGCAACCTCGATTACCAATGCCCTGCACGATGCCGTGGCAGGTTCGACCGAACACGTTGGCCGCTATCAAGATGCCGTCAAGGCTGCCGGCGAGGACAACAGCGCGCGCCTGATTGCCGGGGCGCTCCGCAAGGCCGGCTGCAGTGCCCGATACTTGAATCCCGGCGAAGCGGGACTGCTCGTGACCGATGAGTACGGTCGTGCCCGGCTGCTCCCGGAATCCATCGAAAAACTGGCCGATCTGGCCTATATCAAGGACATCGTCGTGTTTCCCGGTTTCTTCGGGTACACACCCGGCGGCGAGATTGTAACCTTCTCGCGCGGAGGATCTGACATCACTGGTGCCATCCTGGCGGCCGCAACCAACGCCATGCTCTACGAGAATTTTACGGATGTGGATGCCGTCTATGTGGCAGACCCACGGGTTATCCATAACCCGTTAGCGGTGCGCGAACTCACCTACCGGGAAATGCGCGAACTGTCCTATGCCGGTTTCGGCGTACTGCACGATGAGGCGATCATTCCGGCCGTACGCGCAGGCATCCCGATCTGCATCAAGAACACGAATGCCCCGGATGCCCCCGGCACGATGATCGTACCCGAACACCAGGTGATCGATAGTCGCGTCGTCGGCATTGCCGCCAGTGGTGGCTTCTGCACCGTATTTATCAGCAAGTATCTCATGAACCGTGAAATCGGCTTCGGACGTCGCCTGCTCCAGATTTTCGAGGAGGAAGGTGTTTCCTACGAACATACGCCCTCCGGTATTGACAATATCTCGATCATCATTGACGAGGCGAGTTTCCCCGCAGCAACCGAAGAGGTGGTCTGTCGCCGCATCAAGGAGGAACTTGAACCCGACAATATCAGTGTGGAGCACGGCATGGCCCTGATCATGATCGTGGGCGAAGGCATGCGCTATGCCGTTGGTGTTGCCAGCGGCGCCACGCGGGCACTCGCGGAGGCAGGCGTGAATGTCGAGATGCTCAATCAGGGCTCCTCCGAAATCAGCATGATGTTCGGTGTCAGCAACGAGGATGCCCTGCCAGCCCTCAAGGCACTGTACAAGGAATTTTTTGAAACACCAGCCAACCTGATGGACTGATGCAGGAGACACCATGAAAAAACCAAAAGTAGCGATCTACGACACCACCTTGCGCGATGGTGCCCAAGCCGAAGGCGTTTCCTTTTCCTCGATCGGCAAGCTCTTGCTGGCACGCCGCCTGGATCAATTCGGGGTGGATTACATCGAGGGGGGATTTCCCGGCTCGAACCCGAAGGACATGGCCTTTTTCGAAGCGGTCCGGCGCGAAGAGTTCCGGCATGCCAAGATTGCCGCGTTCGGCAGCACGCGGCGCGTCAAGACCAAGGTGCAGGATGATCCCATCGTGCAGGGGCTTCTCAAGGCCGATACCCCGGTCGTCACGATCTACGGCAAAAGCTGGAAGCTGCATGTCAAGGATGTGCTCCGCACCACGCCAGCCGAGAATCTTGCCATGGTCGGCGATACGGTGGCATTCCTGAAGGATCAAGGCAAGGAAGTGATCTTCGATGCCGAACACTTCTTCGATGGGTACAAAAACGATCCCGCGTATGCCATGCAAGTGCTCGAAGCGGCCGGGCGGGCCGGTGCCGATGTACTGGTACTGTGCGATACCAATGGCGGCTGCATGCCTCACGAAGTCTTTCGCATCACCGAGACCGTAAAGCATGCCACCGCAACCGCCATCGGTATTCATACCCACAATGATGGTGGCTGCGGTGTGGCCAATGCTATCGAGGCTGTACGCGCCGGTGCCCTACAAGTGCAAGGCACCATGAATGGCTACGGCGAACGCTGCGGAAATTGTAATCTCACGACCATCATGCCCGCCCTACAACTTAAACTCGGGGCCGCCTGCATCCCCCCCAGCAAGCTGCGCCACCTGCGCGATCTTTCGCTGTTCGTCGATGACCTGGTAAACCTGCGCAGCGATGTGCGCGCCCCCTTCGTCGGACATGCCGCCTTCAGCCACAAGGGCGGTGCGCATGTGAATGCCGTACAGAAAAATCCTGAGACCTTCGAGCACATTCGCCCCGAATTGGTTGGCAACGAGCGCCATGTGCTGGTTTCGGAGGTATCCGGTGGCAGCAGCATTCTGCTCAAAGCGCAGGAAGTCGGCGGGGGCTCAGCCACCAAAGAGGAAACTGCCGCCATCTTGAAGGAGCTCAAGGCCTTGGAACATAAAGGCTATGCCTTTGAAGCCGCCGATGCCTCTTTCAAGATCCTGGTGCAAAAGGTTCTGAAAAAGCACAAGCCCTTCTTCGGGCTGGAGGGCTTCCGGGTCGTGGTCGAGAAACGCGGAGCCGACGAGCCCTGTATCTCCGAGGCCACGGTCAAGGTGCGTGTCAAAGATACCGTTGCCCACACGGTAGCGGAGGGCGATGGCCCCGTCAATGCCCTCGATAGTGCCCTACGCAAGGCCCTCAGCCCCTTCTTCCCCGAAATCACCAAGGTTCAGCTTGCCGATTTCCGCGTCCGGATTCTCGACCCCCAGGAGGCCACGGCCGCCACCACACAGGTACAGATCGAATCTACCGACGGCAATAAAACCTGGGGCACCGTGGGGGTTTCGGAGAACATCATCGAGGCCTCCTGGATTGCCCTGCTCGACAGCGTGGAATACAAACTCTTCATGCAGGAAGAAGCCCGCCAGAGCAAAAGCACCCCTCCAAGATGATGCGGGGGGGTAACTTGGGAATCGAATTGCTGGGAGTTCGGTTTACGAGAACGGCGACCCAGCCTTCGCGCAGCTACGGCGGGCACGCGCGAACGGTTAACGATTTATTTTGCTAACTCGTAATCCGTTCTCGTCGCCGTTCTCGTGATCCGAAATAGGGAGTTGATATTGCGTCCAAAGGAAAGCTAAACAATGAAGGTACTGGGTAGCTAGAAGGTACTGAGTCCGGTGGCTTCCTGGAACCGATACAGCCAGCGGTGCCAACGGCTGGCATCGTCGTACACCGCAAAATTCGCGCTGATTTCCGCGCCATTCCCGTTGGTCCAGATCCGCTTTAGATATGCGCGCACATCCTCGAAAAAGGCGTCCTCGATGGGTCCCCGCACTTCTATTACGGTTTCAAGGTTATAGTTTCTGAGATTGCGCCGGGTATAATTCGAGGAGCCGAGCAGCACCGTGGCCTGGCCATCCGCCCGTAATCGCGCCAACAGCTTCG